>PEZQ01000001.1:0-16403 GCA_002763265.1 archaeon CG10_big_fil_rev_8_21_14_0_10_43_11
GGGGCATGGATGCTAAGTGTTGCAGCAAGAACAAGTACGATGCCAAGAACAATAACAAACACGTACGCATTAAGCGCTCCACGTTTATTCACGCACCATCACCTCAAAAAACTCGCTGCCAACGCTAAAAGGAAGGGTCACGCTTGCACGTGTTTCTCTGCGCGTTGCAAAACCAGTTTCACACGTTTCATTGGTTGTAATTGAGTGAACGCTGATGTGCGCGTCATGTTGTTTTGAGCGCGCGCAGGCATCAGAAAAAGAGAGAGACTGATAGGCAATGCTGTGCGCGTGCACGAGTGCTTCTTCGTACGCGTACGCGCGCGCCGTGTCCTCAGCTAACGCCTGCGCGTGCGTGAAGAGCATGAGTATGAATGCTGATGCAATAAGCGTGTATGCAGTGATAGTAAAAAATTCATCAATCATCAGACACCACCACGGTTTGGTTTTGTTTTTTAAACACCACGCGCCTGCCCGTGCTTGTGACACTCACATTTTGGTCGAGTGTTGTTTGCACATACACTCCGTTAAGGGTTTGTCCTTGTGACCAAAGAGGGGTGTTGTCTTGGCGCGCGTGTTCTACTCGTATATTGCCGGGCATGCCAAGCAGTTGGCTTGAGACAAGACTTATGCCGTTAACCGTTTCGTATTCAAGAAGCGCGTTGTGTGTTTTTGTGACGCTTTGGTGTGCAAAAAAGAGAAGGTTGAGCATGACAAGAGCAAGGAGTGCAGAAAGAACAAGCGTATACGAGTAGGTGAACACGCCATTTCGCGTCATTACGCGCTCAAAAACGCGCAACAGCTTATAATAAGCTTTCGATAGTAAGCGCTTTGAAACACATTACGTCTTTTCCATCGCGCTGCTCAAGCCAGAATTCTACAAATGGTTTGTAGTAGTTGCTCTTTGTCACCTTCCACCCGTTTGATTCTCTTTGTTGGAAGTCTTTAACAATGGCGTTGTATTCTTTGTTTTCTGCGTTATGTTTTCTTCGCCAAAGCGGGTCTTCAAAATAGATGACGCGGTCAAAGCCGCTTTCAAGAAGATGCCACGCCCTTTCTTTTAGGTTAGGATTGTTTTTTGCATAGATGTGATTTCGTTTCTTCTTTTTCTTCTTTTTTTGCACGCCCGGTGGTGTGATAAGGGCTGCAGTGAGTTGCACATTTTGAAATCCTGATTCTTTGAGCAAGCGGACATATTTTATTTTTTTAAAGAGGTTTGTTGAACCTGCTTCTATAATGTCAGCACGCACGCCTCCTTCATAGAGTACGAGTAAATCACAGGAGCCGAGAGGTTGTGTGTTTATTTTGCCGTTTTTTCCTTTTTTGAAGTGGGGTTTTGGTTTAACGCGAAGCTCATACTCATGGTGTATGCTGTTTGGCTCTCCTGTGCTCCCGTTTTTGTAGAGTGCGTGTGCCCGGCGTGTTCGCGAGTCGTATTGAGCTGAAATAAACGCGCATGCCTTAAGATAGTTGTGTTGCGGGCTTGTTCTCGCGTCGTATTCAATAAGGTCAGATAAGCAATGGGCAGTGGTTTCTTGTAAGTTCTCAGTTGCATACGCGATGCCCTTCATCACTAACAAAATTCACGTTTCCATTTAAAAAGATTACTATTCAACAAGAATTGCAGGTTTCATAGGTGCAGCGTTTCGCTTTTTTTGATTGTCTGTTTTATCGCCGTCTATAAGAGTTATATCTGCTCCAAACACGTTTTCAAGCTGTTTTTTTCCTGACTCAAGCGTGCTTAGTTCTTCTTTTTTGCTTAAGAGCACGTCAGGCATTTTGGTGTGGTCTTTTGTCACTACAAGAAGGATTTTTTGCACTTGCTTGCCGTGTTTTCGCGCGTCAGATTTCATAAGCGTGCTCATAATTTCTTTTGGGTTTTTGGTTTTTCCCATGAGCGTTTGCAATTGCTCGTAGAGCGCGCGCTTCCAGGATTCTGAGGTGATGATGGTGATATGGTTTGTTTTTGTTTTGCCAATAAGCCGCTGCACAGTTTTGATATCCTGTTCAAGTTGTTCAATAAGTCGTTCTTTTGCTTCAGCTACAGGATTGATTTTTTTCTCATCTGTTTTTGGCCACGCAGCACGCGAAACATATCCTTTGGCGCCAAACTGTTCCCATAATTCTTCTGCAAGATGGGGTACAAGCGGTGCAAGCATTGGAATCCATTTTTGTGCAATATAATAATTGAACTCAGGAGACACAGTTTTTGTTTGTTCAATTTTTGAGTAGATATTCATCAACTCGTAGAGTATGATAGTTGAGTACTCGCGAAGATTCATCTCACTAAGGTAGTGTGTTGCTTTTTTGTTTGCGTTCTCAATGCGTGAGACTGCGGCGCTAAAATCGTTTTGCACCACTCCTTTTTTTGCGTTTTTAATTGCGCACATGATTTTTTCATACACTTTTTGCATGTGTTTTTGCATTTTTTGTACTTCATCAGTTTCCCAGTTAAACGTGCCTTCAACGCTTGTTGTGTTGCATAAGATTGCTCTAAACGGGTCTGCGCCATACTTTGTGCGCACATCAAGAAGTGTTACTACGTTGCCTTTGCTCTTGCTCATCTTTTCTCCGCTGCTAATAACAAGACCATGAAACGAGTATTTTTTTGGCCAATACTTTTTTGGAAAGATAGCTGCGTGCGCGAGCACTGAAAATGATAAGTGGTTTGGCAGGTGGTTGACAAACGTGTGCCGGTGGTCGTTTGGATACCAGTAATCAAATTCATTGCGCATAGCTTCTAGAACGCGTTTTTTTACTCCTGTTTTTTTGCTCGCGTCGCTTGCACTGCCCTTACCAAGAAGCACGTACTCAAAAAAGTCAGGAGTAAGTTCTTTTTCCCCTAAGCCCTGCTCTCGTATTTTGTGCGCAATAGGGTAGAGACTCATGTAAATAGTTGAGTCTGAAAGCGATTCAATCATCCATTGCGGGTCCATTGGCAAGCGTGTGCCAAGTCCGCGCTTTCGCGCGCACGGTCGCTTGTCAAGCCAGTCAAACACGTCAAGAAATTGTTTGCGATATTTTTCTGGCTGGATTGCGAGTTGTTTGAGCACGCTTCTGCCTTTGTCTTTCCATGCGTCTGCATTGAAATCCAAAAACCACTGGTTGTCAAGCACTGCTACAATTATTTTTCCGCCATCGCGCGACTCTGCTTTTCGTGATGTTTCCCACATGCTGCTTGCTTTTGCCTGTTTTTTGAGCGTGTTACCTATTTTTTCGCTTGCTTTGTTCACAGGCATGCCTGCAATAAGAGAGCAATTGTCGCGCATCACGCCGGTGTGGTGGCCTGCTTTGTACACTTCATGCGTTGCTTTTTCAAGAAGTTCAACTTGTGTAACACGAGTAATCTTGTATTTTTCGCTTGCTTCTTTTCCGGGAAACTCACCGTAACCCTTGCTTTTTATGATGGGAATAAGAGATATGTTTTGAAGCACGGCTTTGCTCAGCCCATACCTTTTTTGCAGGTCTGTTGATTCTTGCAGTTCTTTGAGCGCAACATAATCATAGGGCGCGTCGCTTGGCACGCTTGTAACAAGCCCTGTTCCAATATCAGGGTCGGGAAATGAGCTTGGAAGAATAATAATATCGCGTTCAATAACCGGTGCTTTGCAGTACATGCCTATAAGGTCTTTTCCGGGAATGGTTGAACCTATTTCAACACTATGGTTTTGGTGTGCAAGCTTGTCTGCGCATTCTTTGCTTATAATCCACGTTTCATTATCAACGCGTGCTTTTACATAGGTCACCTGAGGATTTACCCACAGGTTGGTTTGACCATACATGGTTTCTGGTCGAAGCGTTGCTGCAATAAGGTGCGCGTCGCCGTATTTGAATTTAAGAAGGATAAACTCTTGTTTTTCAACCGGGTTAGAATCGCCTTCACTAATATCATCTTCACCTACTGCGTTTTGAAGCGTTTTGCTGTAGAGCACGGGGTACTGGCCGCGCACAAGAAACTTTTTTTTGAAATAGTGCTTAAATTGCCATTCTACAAGTTTTTGATGGATTACATCCCCTGAAGTGAAACTTCTTCTCCAGTCAATGCCAACACCCAGTGTTTGGTATTCACTTATCATTTTCGGGATGAAAAAATCAACAATGTTTTGCGGGTCTTTAAAAGATTCAAGAATTTTTTTGACTTTTTTGGGATTGGTTTCATAGGCTTTGACATAGCCTTCATAAATCTTGGTTTTTTCTTTGTCCTTATTTACAATAGCAAGACTGATTCCAAGAACCGGTGTGCCCGTGATGTGAAATGCCATAGGAAAAAGCGTGTTTTTCCCGCGCATTCTTATAAATCGTGAATACACATCTGCTTCAACCACGACGCGCGCGTGCCCGATGTGAAGACTGCCTGAAATGTAGGGGTATGGTGTTGTGATAAAGAACTTTTGTTTTTTTCCAGGCTCTGCTTCAAACACATGGTCGTCGTTCCAACGCTTTTGCCATTTCTTTTCATGTGCGCGAATATCATTAGTTTGTTTCATGCTGTCTCCCCTGTTTTATGATGCAACCTAGAAAAAATGTCAGTATTTTGCGCATTGCAGAAGACGACCACCGTTCATCGTAATTAACCCTACAATCCTGCTCTTTAAAAAAGTTATGCAGTAACACGGTCAGAACGTGAGGGTTATTGCGCATGCAAGTACAATCACTTCATCATCAGCATGCTTGTTGAGGAGGTCTGAGAGTGCTAAAAATATGAGTGCACGGGGCAGGAGTGCAAGAATATCTTCTTTTGGCGGGATTTTTTCGTTTTGTCTGCTTATCACACTCAAGAAATCAAGTTTTCGAAGCACGCTGTGCTTTGTTTGCGCAACAAGTGAACTTAACTTATCTTTTCCGCGCGTTTTGAGTTTTCGCTCAATATTTGGAAACACGATTGTTTCAAGTGTGCGAAGCAGGCTTCGCAGCGGTAGCGTGCCTTTTGCTGGAGCGTCATTGAGCAGGGCGTATGTTTCTTCAATAAGCGCAAACCCGCTTGAACGCGAGAACAAGGTGCGCGCTTCTTCAAGCATGACTAAAAAATCATGCTTTCCGCTCAGGTGGTGCATGCTTTTTTTGAGAAATTCTTTTAAAGCAGCATCTGAAACGTGTTCGAGCACGTCAAAAACCGTTTGGTTGGCGTACGCGGTTGTGATAAACACATCCTCATAATAGCGTGGTGAAAGCCCGTGCTGCTCAAAGAGCGGTTCAAAAGTCGCAGGCGTAAAACTAAGTGATGTAATATCAAATCCCGAATTAACCACCAAAGAATATACTACACTTTGTGCTTATGTTCTTTTCTGCAATCAAATATAGGGGGCGCAAACGTTAAAAAGCACTCCCTGTATGTGTTACTATTCGTGTTTTTTGGCTGTGACGATGGGTATCTAATACGAGAGCAGTGCTCGATGAAGAATAACACACATCAGAGGCAGAAAACACGCTTTTTTACATAGAAAAGCTTTTTAACCGCCTTTTTCTCACTCCACAGTGATGAAACAACGTGCGTTTCTTTTTGTTTTATTATGTGCTCTTGGTTTTGGTAGTGTTGCTTTTGCGCAGGACGCAAGCATCTTAATTGACGCGCCATCTTCGCACAATCTTGCGGGAGACGCGTTTTCAACGCTTTTTGTTACAATTACAAATAATGGTCCTGTTCGTGATGTTGCGCTTCAAACACTCACGCACCGAAGAGAGCCGTCGCTTCTTGGTGTGGTTGATTCACTCTACGAAACCGTGCATTTTGAAGCAGGTGAAAGCGTTTCTGTTCCAATCCGCATGCACCATGAGTATTTTATTGGAACCAGCATACCGCTTATTATAAGTGCGCGAGTTAATGGTTTTGTTGTTGCTGAACATTTAGTTGATATTATTAATGTGGTAAAAACCGCGCGTATTTCTTATATTCCTGCTATAAGCGTGCTAGAGGATACGTATAGCGAGCACGCGATTACTATTGAAAACACCGGCAGCGCCGAGTTATTTGTGTTTGACCTTTCAGGCTCTCTTGCTGATGGTAAACGCCTACGATTGCAAAGCACAAACGTGCGCATTGATCCGGGTAAGAGCACGTCGCTTCCGCTGTTGCTTGATACTGCTGATGTCGTACCCGGCGTGTACGACTTCACGCTTTTAGTGTATGCTGATGGCGAGCTCGCTGCTAAAAAAACGCATGAACTCAGGGTTCTTCCCGGTGGTGTTGCACTCACAACGGCTAAAACAGAGTATGTAACCTATGAAGACCGAATCCTGCGGGAATCATTCACGTTCAAAAACACGCAAGACGCAGCAATCACGTATGATTTTGAGCTTGAAGATGTACAAGGAAATCTTAGCCGCTTTAACTATGTGAGTCTTGAACAAACACGGGTAGTATTTGACGCCAAAGAAACAAAAACGCTAACCCTCATCTTTTCAGCGCCGCTAGAATTCAGCACCCCCTATAACACGCTTAAACTCGTCGCATATGATGATACGCGCGTTATATTTGAACACGTTTTTGATGTTGTGGTGTACCCAAAACGGGATATTCACCACATCTCGATTACTGACGTTCTGTTTGACAGAATAACGTACTTTCCCGGGGACGCAGGAACAATCACGCTTACCGTGACAAATGATGGTGATTTTTCTGAGCGCGTGAGCGCGGGTTTCACGCTTGGACCGTATGTGTCGCTTCAAAGCGCTCTTTCATCACTTATTTCTGCTCACACAAGTGCACGCATTACGTTGCCTCTTGATATACCGCATAACGTGTACGAGAACGCCCTTGAAATCACTTTTTTAGCAGAAAGCCTGGGCACAAGCGCGCAGGTTGCACATTCCCTTCCTATTGCCCACGAAACGTATGATTTTATCATGCGTCTTAATTCGCATCACGTTGACGTTATTGAAGTGGGAGACGAGGTTTCACGTGATATTCTTATAACAAATACCGGAAACGTGCCTGATTCATATGCAATTACCGCAAACGCGCGTGACGCAACGCTGGAGTTGCGTCTTATTACCCTTGAGCCGGGCGAGCGTAAAACCGTTCCGTTCTTGTTTTATCTTACTGACGCCTTTGGTTTTGGCAGAAACAGCGTGTCTGTTTCAGTGTGTTCGCTCTCAACAGATACGTGTGCTTCAGACGCATTTGTGTTTAACCATATGAGTGCTGAAGATGAACCCCTGCATGACGGCGTGTTTGCGTCTCTTGTAACAAGCGAGCAATCAGTTGAGCCCGCAAAAGCAGGAGTATACACGATTCGCATGTTTAATAATAAATCATCGTCAAGCACGCTCTCTGTTGAGGTGCTTGTCCCGCCATCAGGTTTTGACGTGCATATTCTTCCTGCTGATACCCTTACTCTTGGTGCATTTGAAGAACTGGAAGCATACGTATATGTAACAACCACACGGGATGTTGGTGCAGGCACGCATGTTCTTTCACTTGTTGTGTCTAATGAGACGGGCAACGTGTTTGAAAAAGAGCTGAACCTTGTTGTTTTAGATGATGGTAATATTATTACTGGTTTTGTGGTTTCTGCTGGAAAACCAGTTATACTTGCTCTTCCTGTTCTTGCACTTCTTGGTGTTGTCGTGTTTTTGTACCTGCGGCGCTCAAACGGAAAAACAGAGGTGTCAGATTTTGAAAAGTTTTACACATAAAAGCATGCTTTTTTTTCTTGCCCTTGCTCTGGTGCACTCATATGCGCTTGGTCAAATCCAGGTAGAAACCCCGATTCACGCAATTGAATTGTGCGACAGCGAAGTCAAGACCTTTACGATTATTGTGAAAAACCCGCAACCACATCCTGTGTCAGTTTTACTCGCACCAGTTGACGTAGCAAACTCTCATGTGGGGGTGAGCATTATTCCTGCTAACGATACGCTTATGCCCAATGAGTCAAAAGAATTCTATGGCGTGGTAAGCGCAAAATCCCGCGAGTACGGTGAGTACGCATTTTTTGTTGAAGCACAAACACAAGACGTTCGCATCAAAAAACCAGTCAGCGTGGTGCTCAAAAATTGTCATGAGCTGCGTATTAACGCGGATGCTGTTAAAAAAGAGGTGTGCTTGTTCACGTCAGACGAGTTTGAAATCATTGTTGAAAACACCGGCGCGTATGATGAAATTTTAAATGTGAGTGTAAGCGGGAGTGGCGCTGAATTTGCAAAACTCAGCAAGGAAGGAACAAACGCACTAGTCATTCCCCGCAAAGAGTCGCGAAAACTGTTTTTGTTTTTCTACCCGTCAGAGAAAACAGGCAATTTTTCACTTGTTGTTGACATTGCAAACACGTACGTTCAACAATCAATTAAGCTTGAAACCGGCGTTTCTCGCTGCAGCGATTTTAAGGCGTACGCGCCACCTCTTGTGAGTGTTTGCGAAAACCAGAATCTTACGTTTAATCTTCTTGTGCAAAACACCGGCATTACCTCTGACAACTACGCGCTGCGCGTTGTTGCGCCGCCTGGCGTGCACGTAGAAAACAACACGCTCACCCTCGCGTCAGGAAGCGCTCAAAACGTGAGTGTTACTGTCCCGCCCGCGTGCGATGAGCAGGGTACGTATGACGCGACATTCTTTGTATCAGCAAAAAATGCGGTTGGCGAACAAAACACGACAACACGCATTGTGGTTGATGATTGTTACTCATTTAACGCGCTGCCCATTCCCGTGCACAACGCTACGGCATGCGCGCCTGTCTGGTTTAATATGTCGCTTACGAACACGGGCGCGTTTGAACAATCCTATGAGTTTAGTTCTGATGCAAAAGAACTGAATATTTCAAAACCAGCCGTATTCTTGCAACCAAACCAAACCACCGTAATCCCGCTCGTGTACGCGTCATGCGCGCTTGGCACAAAAGACATGACTATTTTTGTGCGTGAACTGAGCGTGTGTAACACAACTGCCGCACTCCACGCCACAGTTGGTGTGGTTTCAGCTCAGGAAGCAATTAAAGCGCGCATTACACCCGCCCAAGAAAATTACATACTAAGCGTGCTGGAGCATTATAACGTTCCCCTTATCCTTGAAAATCAGGGTTTTCAAAGCGCATCTTACACACTTGAATTTTCAGGTTCAGCAGGCTCATGGGTGCATGCGCGAACGCCAGGCACCATTATGCTTGCCCCCGGTGAGTTGCTTAAAGCAAACCTGATTGTTATTCCCCCTCAAAACGCTACTGAGAACGCATACGAGCTCGTGGTGAACGCATTTTCAGAGGATACCCTTGTTGGAAGCGCGAAAATTCTGTTTTCACGCCAAAATACGGCACCCCAAATTATTGGGTATGTGACATCTAATGGCAATGGTGCTGAGCGCGGATACCTCATACTGATTATCTTACTTGTTTTTGGCGTGCTTGCTTATCATAAGAGGGGGCGTCTCGTAAGATTTTTAAGACGTGATGACGCAAACACTGAGTATGAGAAGACCACTATTGAGCGCTAAGCTCGTGCACGGTGCGGTGATTATTGAGAAAACAAAAGACAATAAGGATACTGCTGAACTTCTTGTTTCAAAAAATCATTTGGGAAAGATGAATAAAACGCGCGTCACACTCTCTCTTATTGAAGCGCTCTACCTTGTTGAAGACGAAAAACTCGTGGTGTCGGATTATACGAATCGCACGCTTTCCGTGCCTGCGTTTATGAAACGCGCGTTACGGTCTGATAAGCGCTTTGTTGAACGTTACACCGTGTTTCGGGATTTACGAAATAAAGGTTATTTTCTTATTCCCGCCCTTAAGTACGGGGCTGATTTTGCGGTCTACGATAAAGGCAGCCTGCCCGGCCATGACCATTCGCGCTGGCTTTTATTTGTGGCAAAAGAGCATAGCACGTTCTCGTGGCGTGAGTGGGTTGCAAAAAACAGGGTTGCGCACTCAGTAAAAAAGAGCATCATGATTGGTATTGTTGATGCTGATGAGGATGTTACGTATTACGAGTCAGCGTGGATTCGCCCCTAAGCAGTGGTTATAACAACATGTTTATAGCATAAGAGCCTTAATGAATTCTGGTAGTATGAAGAGAGTGCTTGTGTTTTTTGGTTGTTTTGTGCTTCTTTTGTCGCAAGCGCACGCATTTGAATCAAACGTGCACTTGCCGCTTATTGGCGTGCAGGAAACAGATGAGGGCGCGATAGGTGCAATTGCGAGTCTTGATGTTGAAGTACATGATGGTGAGGGTCGCGTGTTTCTTGACACGCTGCCGCTTACAAAAATTGATACGCAGGCGTCTGCGCGTCTTGCAAAAGATGTTGCGTGTCTTTCGCTTCGTATTGATTGTAAGGCGTATGACTTTTTTTATGTTATTCGAAGCAATGCTCCAATTATAGGCGGTCCTTCTGCTGGCGCGTCAATGGCTGTTGCCACCATGGCAGCGCTCACTAAAACACCCGTTATGTCTGATGTTATTATGACGGGCACTATTAATCCTGATGGTTCAATTGGCACAATCGGCTCTGCTTTTGAAAAAGTTCAGGCAGCATATAACGGTGGTTTTTCACGCGTGCTTGTCCCGCCAACCCAATCGTTTGATGTGATTGATGGCGTGCTCACTAATATCAGTGAATACGCGCAAACAACCTGGAATGTGAGCGTGCAGGAAGCAGAAGATGTTGAGTACGCGTTTGAGGCTTTTACGGGCTACGCAATTGAGCAAGAAATGACAAACCAGTCTGAACTCATAAACTCGCTCTACACGTCGGTCATGTACGCGATGAGCTCACGGCTTGTTAACTACGTGTCAGTGCTGTATGAAAACACAACGCGCGTGTTTGGCATGAGTAATGCGTCAGACGCGCTCAAGGATGAGGTAAAAGAAATTCTTGATGCAAGAAATCAAAGCATTCAAAACATCACGTCGTATATTGCCAAAGAGGAGTATTATGTTGCTGCTTCAAAAGCACTGCAAACAAGCATTGACGTGCGCTACGCGTCATTTCTCCTTTCCTACGACACCGCGCTTTCAAAAAATGAGTTTGTGAATCAAACGCTTGCAAACATTTCCCAAGAAATAGCCGCATGGGAGTTGTCTATGAGCAGAAACAAAACCCTTCACAACCTTAATGCAGTTGAGCTTTTCATGACCGCGCTTGACCGTTTTTATGAATCAAAATATCTTCTTGAAAGCGCGTATAATGCGCAAAACACTAATGATGTGTTTGGCGCGCTCTATAATGCCGCAGTTGCTAAGGAACGTCTACAAACCGCAGAAACGTGGCTTTCAAGTATTGATGCGCTTCCAAACACAACCACTATTGAGTTTAGTTTTGATGCTATTGCAGAGCTTGCAAATGAACGCGTAAGTCAAGCAGAGTCGTCGCTTACGTACGCGTCAACGGTTATTGATGGGCTTGACGGGTCAGGACTGTCTCAAACACTTAACAGTGCACAAACCTATTTGTTTGAAGAAAACTATGTCCGCGCCATTTTTGAAGCGCTTAAAGCGCGGGGTGATGCAAATTTGGTTATGGAAGTTCGAAACCTCAATGAAGAAGCACTCATTAATTTGTATGAACGAAAACGCGCGCTCGCCCTCAACAGCATTGCGCGTGAAAAAGAACGCGGAACCCTGCCGCTCTTGTCTTTAGCATATGTCACGTTTGCACAAGACCACAAAAAAAGCAATAACGTGGTTGATGCGCTTCGTTACGTGAATTATGCATACCAGTACGCGGGACTGTCATCAAGCGTGATTGATGCACTTGACTTGTCGCAACTGCAAGACGAATCAGTGCGGCTTATTTCTTTCAAGATTTTGCGCTTTGATGAGCTTGGTGCAAATCCCGTCTATTTTTCTTTGGGTGTGCTTGCTGGCGCGTTTATCATCTTGTTTTTAGTTTACGCGCGCAGATAAGATACAAGTTCGCGCGCATAGCTTGTAGCACGGATAAAGGGTATCACGCCACGTGCAATAAGCACTCCTGCTTGAAGGGGTAATGTGTTGATAATGGGTTGTGCAAGTCGGGTGAGAACACAATGTTTTATGCGGTCATTACTGCTTTGTATTTGTTTTGAGAGTGCAATATATTCTTTTGCACGTAACACACGACCGCCTACCCTGTTTTGTTTCTTTTTTAGTTGCACAAGAACGTCATCAACAGAATCAAGTGATTCAAACAGAGTGTAGGCAAAGCCCATTGATTGGTAAAGATGCGCGTCACTGCCTCCGGTGTGAATCATGTTGTGCGCGCGTTTTTGCGCGCGCGTGTTTGAGTAGCTGTCAAGGTTGAGTGCGTTAAGGACTTCAACCCCGTCAAACGCGTACGCTTTGAAGTTTGAGACACCTTTGAAAAGAAAATCAAAGGGATGTGCGCACACTGCAAGCGCCCCTTGTTCGTGCACGCGTTCGAGTGCTTCTTCAACCGGCAAGTCTTTTGGCACGCATTCTTGAATGCCGTATGCGAGCACGTGTCCGCCTTGCGTGCTAATCTCACAGCCAGGAATCACGAGGGCGCGCGTGTTTTTTACGTGCGCAAGTCCTTTGAGCGTGTCATGGTCAGTGAGCGCAAACCCGTCAATGCCTTGGTGTTTTGTTGCGCGAATCAATTCTTTGACGCTGTTTGTTCCGTCACTATAGCGGGAATGCACGTGCATGT
Source organism: archaeon CG10_big_fil_rev_8_21_14_0_10_43_11 (assembly GCA_002763265.1). Classification (NCBI taxonomy): domain Archaea; species archaeon CG10_big_fil_rev_8_21_14_0_10_43_11. Next base: position 12,575 of record PEZQ01000001.1, read on the forward strand.
CGAGTTTGTAGACCATTAAGGTTTTTTAGTTCAAACAGGATTAATTAACCTAGTGGTATGAGCAAGAGAAAGGGGAGCATATACGAGCGCGAGTTGCTCGCGCAATTTCATGAACGCGGATTTTCGGGCGTGCGCGTTGCAGGAAGCGGTTCATCACAATTTCCTTCACCTGACCTTGTTGTGGGAAAAGACGCGCGCGTGTTTGCTGTTGAAGTAAAAGCAACGCGTAAAAAAAGCGTGTACGTGGCAAATGAGCAACTTACGCAGTTAATGTTGTTTGCAAAAAACTTTGGGTGCACGCCTTTGATTGGCGTGAAGTTCATTGGATTTGGCTGGCGTTTTTTCCCGCCCCACATTAATGTTGAAAAAAAGCTCACACGCTTTTGCAAACAAGACTCAACTATTGACCACGAAAACGTATGCGCGTATGAAGGATGAGCGTCTAGCGGTCACGCAATCAAAAAGCATTTTATACACGGCTCCCTTAAGGCGTGTAATGGAATTTTTTGCGCATGAAACAATGCGACCAAGCCAGGACCAATTAATACTTGATGTAGCTGCAACTATCAAAAACAAAGGCGTGCTGTTTGCCCAGGCACCAACGGGTCTTGGAAAAACAGCAGCAGTGCTCGCACCCGCGCTCAAGGCTGCAAGCGAGCACGATTTGACTATATTCTTTCTTACTTCGCGCCACACCCAGCACAAAATCGTTGTTGACACGCTTGTACAAATCGCGAAAAAAAGCGGCAAAAAAGTGCCGGTTATGGATTTAATTGGCAGGCGCGCCATGTGCGTGAACAGCGATGTGAATGTGTTGTCATCTCGCGATTTTGGCGAAAAATGCCGCCGCTTGCGCTCAACAGATTCGTGCTCGTACTATTCAGAGATTTGGGATGATAAAAAGTTGAGCGAGACAACGCGAGCACTTCTTACCGGATTTAGACAAGAGCCCTCGCATGTGGAGGATGTGATTTCTCTTTGTTCAAGTAATGGGGTGTGCCCATATTTTATGACCCAGCTTCTTGGAAAAAAGGCGCGCATTGTTGTTGCTGATTATTACCATTTGTTTAATGACACGATTCGTGATTCCTTATTTGAATTCGCGCACAAAAGCCTGTCAAACAGTATTATCATTATTGATGAAGCACACAACCTTCCCTCACGCATTCGCGAACTGTTAAGCGATTCAACAAACACGTTTGGCGTGTACGCTGCAGCTAAGGAATCAGAAACGTTTGATAAAGAACTCAGCGAGATGCTCAGAGAATTTGGAGAATTTTTAGAGCGCGAAATCCTCCTTATTCCTCAAGAAGCACGTGTTGAGCGCGAATGGTTGCTTTCCAGTCTTGAGAGCATGTGGTCAATGACCCTTGGTGACGTGATTATTCATCTTGACCGGATTTCTGAAAAAGTGCTGGAAAAAGAGGGAAAAAGTGCGTGTGCAAACCTCTCTCACTTTTTTTCAGCATGGCTCTCGCAGGGAAGCGAGTTTGTGCGCATTGTGTCACGCGAGTACAGCAGTGGAAAAGCATACGCGCACGTGAGTGTGCGCTGCCTTGACCCGGCAGTTACAACAAAAAACGTGTTATCACGTGCGCATGCATCAATTCTCATGTCGGGCACGCTCAAGCCTTTGCGCATGTACGCTGACGTGCTTGGGCTTTCAAACGCAACACTCAAAGAATACCCCTCACCATTTCCAAAAAAGAACAAGCGCACATTTATTATTCCTGACACGACCACAAAATATTCATCGCGAAGTGACACGCAATACGCGCGCATTGCTGCGCACTGCCTGCGTTTAGTGAATAATACACCAGTCAACACAGCGGTATTTTTTCCGTCCTATGCAGTACTCAAAAGCGTGCGCTCATACATTGAAGAATCGTGTGAGAAAACATTGTTTATTGAGGACCGTTCCTTTTCAAAAGAAGAGAAAACCGCGTTTATTGAACGATTCAAAACGTATGGTAATAAAGGCGGTGCCGTACTGTTGGGTGTTGTTGGCGGGAGTTTTTCTGAAGGCTATGATTTTGCAGGTGACGTGCTTCGCATGGTCTTGGTTGTTGGCGTGCCGCTTGGCAAGCCTGATGTGTACACAAACGAACTTATCAAGCAATATGAAACGCGTTTTTCTCAGGGCTGGAATTATGGATATATTGCGCCCGCGCTTACGCGCGTATTGCAGGCAGCAGGCAGAACAATCCGAAGCTCAACTGATTCTGGCGTTATTGTGTTGCTTGATGAACGCTACGCATGGAGCGCGTACGCTCAATTTGTGCCTGATGACGCAGTTACAGTAAAAGACCCCCTGCCGCTTGTGCAAAAATTCTTTAATTCGCTTGCTTGACCTCTAAATTTAAGAACCTCGCGTGCGCGTAATACCCGTGATGAGTGCGTGTTCATTTTGTTCTCTGCCAAAAAAAGACATCCTTTTTGAAACTGATACAAGCAGGGTGCGTGAAGGTGACGGCGCGCATCATGGCCATGTGCAAGTTATTTTCAAACGCCACGAAACTGATGTGTTGCAGCTTTCAAAAAAAGAATACGCAGCATTTTGTGATGACCTGCGAACTGTTGCAAAAGCAGTCCAAGAGGTCTTAGCACCAGACACGCTCAATTACGCGTTGTACGGCAATTGGGTGGCGCACCTGCACTGGCATATTTATCCGCGATACAAAACTGACCCTGATTTTGCCCAGCCTCCTATTCTTAACTGGAAAGTTATGGGAGCGCGCGTGCGCCCTGCGCGCGTGCGCCTTGAACCAAAACCATTTTCAAAAATTGAAAAAAGAAAATTGAAAGTAACGCTTGAAAAATAGGACTAATACTTTTTATCATACAACTACTACTAAACTATTTGTGATATCGCAGCGTTTCAAGAAAAAAGTATGAGAACTGCGACAGATAGGCTTTAGTTCTTTGAAGGTATCTCTCTTGTCTTAGAAAGTTCATTGATGACTAACTCTTTTTCAACGTCAAACAATTTTTTGACAACCGTATTTTTGTTATTAATAATATACATCGTTGCCATTCCCACTGTTCTTGTTTTAACAATTATGCCTAAATCAATCATATCTTTGATTATTCTGTGAAGTGTTGTTCGAGAGACCTCTGTTTCTTTGCTTATATCTGTTTTAGAATGGTCATAATTATCATAGTCTAAGAAGTAGGACAGTACCTTGGCATGGGGGGTGTTGCCTAAAAATTCACTTAGTAATTTGTTCATTTCATTTCACCTACTACTCACTACTTGTAATACATAGCCTTATAAATATTGTCCAACATTGATTAAACAATGGTCAATACATTTAGAAGTGTTCAAAGCGAGCAGGAATACGAGGCACGCATTCTTTTTCATCTTGCAAAAAACAAATGTTTTGGCACAGGTTCTATGTACGAGAAGAATGTCGCTAAATGTGTTTCCAAGCAAGATAGACGCTATTATACTAGTATAATTAGGAACTTACAAAAACGAGGGTGGTTATTATCAAAGAAGCATAAGTATGGAACAAAATACTTTCTGAACATGAATTATTTTGATTCCATTGGGAAGCACAAAGAAATGTACGTCGATAAGTCAAAGAGACAAATCTTTCTTGAAAAATTTGAAAAATAAGAGCACTATTTCTTGTTTTATTGGTTTGTGTGTATTCATGCTTTAATTGAATAGAGCTCAGAAGGAGCGGCGGGGAGTGCACAACACCTTTTTTAGAAAAAAAGCTGTACCAAAGAAACGTAAAAAGAGCCCCGGGAGAGATTCGAACTCCCGACCTACTGCTTACGAGGCAATCGCTCTACCACTGAGCTACCGAGGCGGGTGAAACTA
>PEZQ01000001.1:16435-57900 GCA_002763265.1 archaeon CG10_big_fil_rev_8_21_14_0_10_43_11
ACTAACGCATACTTTCATGTTTTAAAAAAATTCCTATGCTTCTTTGGCGCAAAAAAAATAGATGATGCAGAAAAAAAATAAGTGGTCACGCTTAGAAGAAGGGTATTGAGCGCGTTTTTACTTTCACGCCTTTTTGTTTTAATTGTTCAAGAACCGGCCTGCTTTCTTTATTAAGGGGGTTTGCAGATATTTCCAGTTCTTTAAGATTTTTTAATTCAAGAATACGCGCATTGAGCGTTTCAATCTTGTTATCCTTGAGTTTGAGTTTTCTCAGGCTTTGCCAGTTGAGTATGCTATCGGGCAATTCACGAATATCATTGTGCGACAAATCAAGCTCGCGCAACTCTTTGAGTTTTGTAAGCGGGGTGATATCAACAAGGTCTCCCCACGTGAGTGTTAGTTTTTCCATGTGCTGAGCTTTTTCAATTCCTGTTGGAATCTCTTGTGAACCCTTTGCTTCATATTTCTTCCATGTTGGATTAATATGTATTTGAGACATTCCCATAGTTTAATGATAGTTGTGCAATTTTTATATACGTTTTGCACCGCAAAGAAGTAAAAGAAAAGCTTAAATACGGTTATTTTGTGTTTTTCCAACCGATACGTATGAAAGAACAACCGTTACAAAACATCATTGACATAACAACATTTGAAGGCTTGCTTAACATTCCCTGGTATCGTCAACACCCCCAATTTATCATGCATGAGCTCTACACGCTACGAGACAGTGTTGCACGTGACCTGTCAGTTGTTGTGCAAAATTCACAATCCTTTTCTCAGCTCTGTCAAAAAATCATTCCCTATCTAGAACATCACGCGCTCCCCATAAAATCGCGCTACGCGTATTACTCAAATGGAGGTGCCGTGTCGTTTATGGATGAGCTTATTGAAGACGCGCTTGTGCATCTCAAAGAACAAACCGGAGCGTCAGAACACGTTTTGCGCCGCCCGTTCTAGCGTGTCTAAATAGGTTCCCGCTCAGAATTGGATTCACACATCATGCGTGTGTTCAGTTAGGTTGGTTATTCATCAGTGCGGGACAAAAAAATAATTGGTCAGATAAGATTTTTGATGCGTCGCTCTTTTGGCACGTGATTGAGTATGCCGCCATGAAATGCTTTTCCACACCCAACAATGTCACCCTGATGCGTGAGAATAACATACCCTTCATTTGTGCCAGAATAATCAAGATTCACACCGCGAATCCAGTACTCGAGTTGTTTTTTGTCTAGTTCAATCACGTTTTTAGTCGCGTCTTTGCCAAACATCATTGCGCCCTCAATGCTCAAGCGCAGCGCGCTGCGTTTATCATACTGGCCAAAATAAAGACCAATGGTTTCAACCCGGTAGGGTAGCTCTTTGGTCTGCTCGTATTCAGGCGTGCATATCCAGAGCTTGTGTTTTCCTGTTTGAAGAATTACATCAGATTCAAACGAAATAGTTATGCCAAAACGCTCGTGCAAATCAGTGCTTAACTGTTTTTTTTGGCGTTTGCTAAAAAACGTTATTTCCTGTTTTTCTTTCATTGTTTTATCAGCCTCGCAACAAAAAATCCTTCACTATCATTATCCTGAGGGTATATGCGATGCGCGTGTTTGAGAGTTGTATCAAATGTCTGATTCTCCCAACTGGTTATGCCTTCACGCGTCTTAAATGAGCGAATCTTAAAGGTTTCAATTTCAACAGGCAGGTTTTGAAGCGCCCAATCAACAACAGCTTCGTTCTCTTCTGGTTCAAGCGTGCAGGTGGAGTACACGATAGTGCCTCCCGGTTTGCACGCGTTTACGCCGCCTTCAAGTATTCGTTTTTGTAGATTGCTCAATTTTGTGCCCATATGGGGATTCCATTGCTGGATAATATCCCAATTCTTTCTGATTGCCCCCACTGCTGAGCATGGCGCGTCAACAAGCACGCGGTCGAAAAATTCTGTTTTTTTCATGCGTGTTGCGTCCATTCTAGTGATTACAATATTTTTGCATCCCATACGTTGTGCGTTTGCGCGCAACGCAGAAATGCGTCCAAGGTTTGGTTCGTTTGCGTAAATAACGCCGGTGTTTTCCATCATCTGCGACATTTGCGTGGTTTTACTTCCTGGTGCAGCGCTCGTGTCAAGAATTTTTTCTCCTTTCTGCGGCTCTAAAAAAAGAGGAGGAAGCATGCTTGCACTCTCTTGCACGTAGTAGTAGCCAAGAAAGTGTTCAAGCGTGTTTCCAAGAGCCATATCCCGTTTTTCAATGCGAAGTGCAGGCGCGTAGAATGGCATGTTTTTGACCGTCCACCCACGAGCTTTGAGTCTTGCTTCAACCTCTCCTACCCGTGTTCTAAGCGTGTTTACCCTGATAATGCCTGGCAGCCGCGTGGTTGACACATCAAGAAACATTTTTGTTTCGCTTCCAAGAAGGGTTGTGTATTTTTCGACAAATCCTTTTTTGAACTCAGGGGGTTGTTTTGGCATGTGTTGGGTAGAACAGTGTGGGAAGCGCTTTTATACGTATCGTTTAAGAAAGCGTTTGAGCCGCGAAAAGAATGTTTCTTCAATGTAGACATATTCTTTTCCAACAACGCGCGCGGCAAGTTTTTTGAATTCCATGCTTGTTTTTGCGTTTGGCTCGCTAATCGTGATAGGCGTCTGTTCCATGATGGCGCGCTTGACTTTCTCATCATCAGGAATGATTGCAACAACCGGAAGTTCAGTGAATTCTTCAATATTTTCCTCAGTGAGTTCGTAATTTTTCCCCTGATATTTGTTGATAACAATGCCTAATGGTTTGAGACCACGTTTGAGCGCGAACTTGTGCATTTTAAGTGCTTCAACAATTGCGGGAAGTTCAGGATTGGTGATAATAAGAATTTCATCGCTAATGCTTGCTGCTTTTTCAATGTCTTCGCCAATGCCTGCTGCAGCATCAATAAGAATGATGTCCACAGAGCCAACAAGGTCAAGCACCGCTTCCCCAAGATTTGAGTCAATGCGCGCTTCAACATCGTACATGCTTCCGCCCGTTGGCACGAACTTGATGCCCGCAGGGTGATAGTACACAACGTTGTGAATGCTTGTTTTTCCTTCCAAAACATCAATGAGGGTTTCATCCTTTTTTGTCAAGCCAAAGTGGTGACCAATTTGTCCTGTGCGAAGGTCTGCATCAATAACAAGCACATCGTTTCCCAGTTTGGTAAGCGCAACTGCAAGGTTTGCTGAAACCGTTGTTTTTCCAACCCCACCTTTTCCTGAGGCTATAAGAATGACGCGTGTCATACTTGATTACTCCCTGTTTTTGATTTTAAACGTTTAGGTTTTAGCGCCCTACTTGATTTTTCGCGCAGGAACCCCGCCCCAAACACTTTTTTTGGGAATAGTTCTACTTTTTGGTACAAGACTTCCTGTTGCAATAATTGCACTGTCACCAATAACAACACCAGGCATAATAATGCTTTTTGCACCAATAAGCGCGTTTCTTCCGATACGAACTGTTTTGAAAAGCGTGTGGTCTTTTTCAGTGACGTGACCGGTAATGAGGGTGTATGCGCCAAATTGCGTACCTTCACCTACTTCCAAAAGGTTTGGCTCAAGTATGGTTGTTCCAATTGAGAAAACAACCCCCTTGCCAATTTTTGCTCCGCACAACCTGAGAAAGGGGATAATAATTTGGCCAAAAGGAATAAGGGGTATGAAATAGCCGGTTGAAACAAGATTGGTTGAAAGCAGGTGCTGGCGCGTAAGGCTTGGTCTTAGAATGCGCAGGATAAGCGCGCTAGTGAACGCTTGAATGTAGATAAAAACAAGCACGAACATAATGATGGAGAGCACGGCTTTTGCAAGGGTAAGCACAGGGTGCACGCGCAGGCTTACAATAGGTGCGATTACACTGCTTGCAAGCAGAATCTGTGTGATAATAATGAGAAAAAAAAGAATCAGCGTGCGCCCCGGCACGGTGAGTTTTGTTGAATCACGCAAGGCAGTCATGAACATGTTCTATTGCACACACTCATAAAAAGGTGATGGTACCTTTCTTTGTCCTGTTTTTGCATCACCAAAAAAAAAACAGTCATGGGCTCGCCAGGAGTTCACTGCATCTTCTTTAAAAAAAGAGGACCGCAAAAATCTTCGATTTTTTGGTTCCCAAAAATATTCATTTTTGTGGAATGCACTAAGAAATGAACAGTGGGCTCGGCAGGAGTCGAACCTGCGATATCCGCCTTGTAAGGGCGGCGTCATAACCGCTAGACCACGAGCCCGTGCAGCAGGGTTTTAAAATGATAATCACATTTTAAACATTTTCTTTTGCGCGCGCAAAAAGATTTTCACGCCGTTTCGGGTTTACACGCCACTGCGCGCCAAACACGTCTTTTTTGTTTTTTGTTTGAAGCACCCACTTTTGTTGCAAAAGTGTTTTACACGATTCAAAAACGCGTTCAGGCGTGCTTTCAACAATGTCTGCAACGTCTTGGGTTGTGAGCGTGTAGGGATGTGCATCAACAAGGGTGAGCAATACATCAACACTCACGGGGTCCAAGTATTCGCTGAGAATCTCGTGATACGAGTGCGCGTGTTCAAGCACGTCTTCATAATCTTCTTTAATGCGCGCCAGTTTTTCAACGATTTCGCGATGCGTTTGCTCAGTGCCTGCAAGATGTTTATTTTCTCGTGTAAGCTCATAAAGACGCGTGTTCATCTCTTTTTGCCGCTCAATAAGCGTGGCAACACGTTCTTGAAGCAGGTCACACTCCCCTCTTGCCTCAAAGAGAAGTTGTGTGTGCTCTTTTTTTGGAATCATACTAAACTTGAGAAGTGAGCGTTGTTTTTCAAGGTCTTGGATTTGTTTTTCATAACGCGCGTTTCTCAATTTTTCAAGGATACGAGAAAGACCATGCAAACTAATGCCCAGTGAGGCGCCAAGCGTAAGAACACTTCCTCCTAATAAGAGTGCATTTGTCCACATAACTGCAACCATACTGGCTCTCACTATCAGTCTAGGACTTTTTAAGCTTTGTTATCTCTGTTTTTTGGGGAATAAATTAAATAGATACCCTTCTCATATACTGTTATGCGGTGTTTTTCCTATGGGTAAGGTCGACGCGTATGCGCATCGGAGTCCGATATCCTATTTAGTCATGACTAAACATAGTGAGCTCATCTTTTTTTGTGCTACTCAAAACAACAAAAAACAGACTTCTTTTCTTCACTCTTTTTTCTATCCTGCTTATATGCATAACGCACCGCACGCACGGTATGTATCCTATGACAAAAAATAGTTTGTATTCAAAACTTGCATCTCTTGGGAAAACTGACATTTGTAGTGTTACGGTTAGCCCAAAAGCGTATAGTGGTTCTCTTAAGAAACTGCTTAAGGTCACGCTCATAAAAAAGGACCATGCCGCGGTGTACATATCACTTAACAAACCCTGTTCGTCAATTATGTCGCTTCGCGAGTCGCTTAAGATTAGCGAAGAAAGATTGCACGTGCTTGACGCCACAGGCGGGATGGTGCCAAAAAAGAAGCCGAATCGGTGCTCATTTACTAGTAGCGGGGTTCGCTCTCTTACTGAGCTTTCTATTGCCATAACAAAAGCAATCAACAGTGGAAAGTATTCAGTAGTCATTCTCGATTCTGTTTCAACCCTGCGCGTATATCACTCGCCGGAGGTTATTGAAAAATTCATTCATTTTCTGGTAACCAAACTCCGCCAGTTAGCGCTTGGCGGTGTTTTGATTGCGGTAACTGATTCGCAAACAAAAGACATGATTCCCGTTATTTCCCAATTTTGTGATGTTTCAATTGAATTGTAAAACAGTTTTTGCTTCTGAAATGTTTATAAGGTTCTTTTTCGTGGAAAAGAACTAGTATGAGCACTTCATCTGGCGCGCTCAAAAAACCGCAGAAAACAAAAACGAATCCGCGCGTTACCGTTTACACCACACCCTCGTGCAAGTACTGCAAAGCAGTAAAGCAATTCTTACACGAAGAAGGAATCGCGTTTAGCGAAGTTGATGTGCAAGCAAATCCAAAACGCTTTGAAGACGTGTTCTTGCTTACTGGTCAAATTGGGGTTCCGCAAACAAAGATTGAAGATGATGTGGTTGTTGGCTTTGATAAAAAACGGCTTATTGACGTGCTTAAAGCACACGACATTCTTTAATTTCTTGCAAGGTAGCGCTCAGCAAGCATGGCTGCTTTGCATCCGCTTCCTGCAGCAGTAATTGCTTGTCTAAACACCGGGTCTTGCACGTCGCCTGCAGCAAACAATCCATCAACGACTGTTTTTGCGTCTTGCTCTGTTTGTATGTATCCCTGCTCGTTGAGATTAAGAAGGTCTTTTACAAGCACGGTGTTTGGAATGTGACCAATAGCAATGAAGACTCCATCAACTGCATGCTCTTTTTCCTCACCAGTTTGTATGTTTCGAACAATTGCAGTGCCCAATTTTTTGCCATCCCCTTTAAACGTGACAATTTGTGAATCATAGATGATATGAATGTTTTTGTTGTTTTTCACGCGCTCCTGCATAATGGTTGATGCACGAAACTCTTTTCTTCGGTGAATGATTGTCACGTTGTCAGTGAGTTTTGACAAGAACAATGCTTCTTCCATCGCGCTGTCACCTCCCCCTACAACAAAGACTTTTTTGCCGCGATAAAAGAATCCATCGCACGTAGCGCATGTGGTTACCCCTCTTCCTAAGTATTCTTTTTCTCCAGGGATGTTGAGCGTTCGTGCGCTCGCGCCTGTTGCGATAATAACGCTTTTTGCTTTGTACACGCTTTCTTGACCTTTGAGTTCAAACACGTTTGCTTCTTTTTTCATGCGTGTTATCTTGTCGGTTACAAAACGTGTTCCAAAGCGCTCTGCCTGTTTTTTCATGCGCTCAATAAATTCAGGTCCTGTTTGTGCTTCGGGAAATCCTGGAAAGTTTTCAAGCTCGCTTGTAAGCGTAAGTTGTCCGCCTTCTTCGTATCCGGTGATGATAAGCGGTCTGAGCGCGGCGCGTGCTGCATAAATTGCTGCAGTAAGACCTGCAACGCCAGAGCCGATAATAATAAGCTGTTCCATATACGTATTCAAAACAGTGCGTTGTTTTTTATGTTTTGCCTATGTGTGCACGTTGTTTAAAAGCAAATCTTCCCAACACGCGCATTACACGAGTTTTCTTCCAAGCGGGGTAATGGTGATTGTTTTTGTCCTGCCAAGGGGCTGAACCTTGATAAGGCCTTTTTGTTCAAGCGCGCGTATTTTTGTGCGGGTTGTGGGCTTTGTTATCTTAAATGCGCGTGTTATCTCATTGTAGGTTACGCTTTTGTTTCGCGTATTTTGTGCATTAATATATTCAAGGATAGCAAGTTCATCTGCTTTGAGTTTGATTTTTTCACTCGCATGGCCATACACGCTTTTTGTTTCTGCTTCAAGGGATTTGCGTTCCTCTTGATGCAGGGAGTCGGGATTCACTGAAAGAATGATAATCGCATCGCGAGCAGTAAGTACATCATTTAAGGTGTAGACCATTTTGAGAACATCAGTAAATGAGTTGTGCGCGATAAGGTATTCAAGCCGTTCTATGAAAATAACGCTTTTCTCACTTTTTTTGATAAACTCGTGTATAAGCTGTTTGAGTTCGTCAAGGGTTGAGACGCGGTTTTCAACCTGTTGGTCTGAGGTAAGCCATACCAGTGGTGTTTTTTTCAAGCCATATTTTTTTTGGATTGTGTTTGGATTTGTGCGCACAATGCCAAGACCTGCGTATCCCTTGTTGAGCATGCTAATAAAGAGTTCAAACGCCTCATGTTGTGTTTCCTCTTCTACAAGATACACCCCTTTTTTTTGAATAGTTATCTTACTGTTTGAGAACGTTTTGCGTTCCTTTTCAATAGTAATTCCCATTGTGCTCAGCAAGTCCTTTGCCTGTGCGAGCGTGTGCTCGGATGTTTTTCCTGAACGGTAAACATAAACAATAAGCGCACCCAAAACGCCTGCAAACAAAACAACAATACCAAGGCTAAGGGTGTGTTGTGTTCTGATTGCTTCAAAATTTCCTGAAAGCGCTCTCTGCGGGGTAATAAAAAATATCAAAAATGTTTCATTGCCAATGATGAATCCTGAACGCGTTATGATGCTCTCACCATATGTTTGCAAAACCGTTTGCTCAAGCGTGCTCGCACTTACATTTTTTAAGCTCGTGTTGAGTGTTGAAAAGATGGATGCATTAGTTCTCTTACTTGCAATAAATGCGTAACTTTCTTGCGTGTCAAGAAGGGGGTGCGCATACCGGTAGTACAAATCCCCCAGCTCAATTATAGTAAATATAATGCCCTTAAACTCGCCTAACACATTTGGGTAGGGTATGTATGTTGTAGTTTTAAACAGAGGTGTTGATACAATGACTTGTGAACGGTCATGATTCTGAACCGGGCTGCTAATGTATGGTTGAGTGGTTTGGTTTGGAATAGAAAAATAATCTGTATTCTTCACGTTCAATCCAACATAACTTGAAAATCGCGGGCTTGAACACTCTGTCACGTCCCCCTGCGCGTTTGTTCGAAGCAGTGTGTTGAGCACGCCTTCAATATTTTCATGTATGATGCTTAAATCTCCACTACACTCGTTGATGTTAAGGTCAATAATAGTTGGAAACGTGCTAAGTGAGACGAGTTCATTTCTGACTTGGAGAATATGCTCTGCAATTTTGCTTGCCGCAAAATCTGTTTTGATTTGTTGATTGTGATTCCATTCATCTGAAACGGTGTTTTCAAACTCGTATAAAGACCACATGTTCATTATAATAACTGCGCCAAGCAGGAGTGCTGAAACAAACAGCAATATGAATATGGTATTTCGTTGAATAAGGTTCATACGTACACGGTCTAAACTCCTGCCCTTTTTATATATTTTCACAATTTTTTCACAATTATTTCAATGTGTTTAAATATGCTTCATGCAAGAAACTGTTCTATGCGTAAGGTGAATGTATGAATACCATTATACCCGATGATAGTTTTGTTAAATCAATACATGGTCATAAAAAGAAAAAAGGGGAGCAACTGTTTACTCCTCTTGTGCTCGTAATGCTGGGCGTTTCTGCGTTGCTTATTGGTTTTAACGTACTCCAGCTTCAGTCTGTTACTGGTATGGCAACTGCTTCTGTGGGCGGGGCGTACTCTGCGGAACTTTCATCTCTTGATATTAATACACTCAAGTCAACTGGGCACACGGTTGCTGCAGTTTTTCCCATTCAGGAGTTTAAAACCCAAGAAGACGTGATGAGATATATGTTTCCAACAGGAACACCCTCATATGGTGCTGCGCTTAGTGTGAGTTTTGACGACCCTATAACGTCGCTTTCAACGCTTGCACGAATGTATGAGGGTCTTAAAAGTGAAGTTAAAACAAATAATCCTGATGGCTGGCAGCGTTTTATCAGTCTTGCCACAAAACCGGTTGGCATATCTTGTGAGTATTGCTGTGGTGTTGGCCCAATTGGCGTTGACTCCCAGGGCAACTCACGTTGCGGATGCCAGCACAATCCTGCAATGCTCAGTCTTGCATTGTACCTCTCAGCATACACTGATATGCCTGACGGGCAAATATTACAAGAAGCAATGAAATGGAAGACGCTTTTCTTCCCAAAAAACATGATAGAACTTGGCTTGAGTCTTGCAGGAGGAGATACTTCCGGCTTGCAGGAAAACTTGCCAGGCATGGTTGGAGGCTGTTAGTACAGTAATGGTGATAACATGAAAGAAACAACAATTAAACTGGACCAAAAAACGCTTTTGTACGTGGTTCTTGGCGTGCTTATCCTTGGCGCCGCGTTTCAAGCGTACCAGATTACCCTGATGAAAAATGAGATTGCATCAGCAGGTCTCTCACTTGGCTCGTCCTCTTCAAGAACAAGTGTTGCCACGCAATCAGGAGATTCATCTGGCCAAACTCAGTCCTTACCGGACAGTATTAGTGACTTGCCACAAATGGTTGGAGGATGCTAAGAACCAGTGGTGTTGCATCTTTCAAACCATTATTTTATGAGGGAGAACTATGAAGAAAAGATTAAGAAAATTCAAAATTGTCACAACACCCCAAACAAAATATGTTGCGCTTATTGGTGTTGTTGTCTTTGCTATTTTTGCATTTAGCGCGTTTCAATCAATGACGCTTGGCAGTATTGTTCATGATGCGGTGCTCAGCGCAAAAGAAGAGGCACGGCCCGCAGAAATCGCGCTTTTAACCATTACTACAAATAATTGTCCTGAATGTTTTAACATTCAAAGTGTTGTTGAGAAAATCAAGAATTCAGGCGTTAATGTAACACAAGAAGGCACGCTTGATTTTTCATCAGATGAAGCAAAACAAATCATAGCCCAGTTTGGCATAACAAGTGTGCCGACGGTTATTGTATCAGGTGAGCTTAACCGGTCATCATCACTTGAGCGTGTTGTCACGCCAATCGCACACCTTTCTGGTGGTGCGCTTGTTGTTGACACGATTGAGCCGCCATTTCTTGATGCGCAAACCGGAGCAGTTCAGGGCAATGTGAGTGCGTTTGCTATTATTGAACCAAGCTGTGAGTCATGTATTTCACTTGACCCGCTGGTAAGCCAGATAGAATCACTGGGCATTGCTCTTATTGAGAACAAAACGCTTCTTGCACAAAGCGCGCAGGCAAAATCGTTTATCAGCGCGTATAACATAAGCGCGTTGCCGTCGCTGGTGTTAATCGGTGACATGAATAAATACACTGATTTTGCAAGTGTATGGGCGCAAATTGGAACGGTTGCATTAGATGGCACGTACGTGCTTCGAACAAAAACCCCGCCGTACTTTGATATTGTGCAAAGCAGGGCGCGCGGAAACGTGGGCGTGCTTTTTATTGAAGCGGACACGTGTGAAACGTGCTATTCAGCACAAGTATTTCACACGCCAATCCTCCAAAATTTTGCCCTTCCTTTGAGCAATGTCACGTCACTTAACGCATCAAGTGAAGAAGCGCAAGTCATAATTGAGGAGTACCGCATTGAAAAGTTGCCTGCTCTTATCATGTTTGACGACCTTGCAGCATACCCTTCTTTGGTGAATGCATGGGCGCCTGTCGGCACTGTTGAGAGTGATGGTACGTACGTGTTTAGAAGTGTTGAATTTGCAGGTCAACCGTACTTGAATGTAACAAGCAACACCGTTGTATCTGGTTGAAAACAATGAAACGAGCAAACGCGTTCAAACTTATGGGGGTGGCATTACTCCTCCCCCTTTTGTTTTCTTTTGTGTTTGCTCAAACAACTGATGAACCTATTGGATTGCAAAAGATTCGCGAATACAACAACCAGTATTTGCTTGATTTTAGCGTAACCATATCTTTTTTTATCGCGTTTGTTGCAGGCATTCTTGCTATACTCTCCCCGTGCATTTTACCTATCCTGCCTGCTTACTTTTCAATAACTTTTAAGGAAAAAAAGAACATCACTTTGATGACGCTGGTGTTCTTTCTTGGGTTTTCTCTTGTGTTTGTTGCTATGGGTGTTGTTGCCGGCTTTATTGGAGAGCAAACAATTCTTGCAATTCAAAGCCCTGTTGTAGTCACTATTGGCGGGTTGTTTCTTATTTTTATGGGTTTTATTACTCTCTCAGGCAGAGGTTTTGGCTCTTTTATTAGAATCCAGAAGCGATTTTCAAATGATATTCCCGGCGTCTTTTTATCCGGTTCAGCTTTTGCATTAGGGTGGACTGCGTGTCTTGGTCCGATTCTTGCAGCAATTCTTGGTCTTGGCGCTCTTTTGCATAATATTCTCTTTTCAGCGTTGCTGATGTTTTTCTATGCACTTGGAAATCTCGCGCCGCTTTTTATTATTTCAATGTTTTATGACCGCTTAAACTTGTCACAATCGCGCTTTTTGCAGGGGAGAACCTTTAATTTTGAAATAGGAGCGCGGCTTATTAAAATTCATTCAACAAACCTGATTGCAGGCATTATTTTTGTTCTTCTTGGTGCGATAATAATTGTATTTCAGGGAACAGGTGTGTTTAACACATGGGACTTTCTTGGAACAAAACAATACTTTTACTCACTTCAAGATTGGCTTATTGCGTGGGCTCCTGCAAACGTAGTGAGTTTTGTGCTCTTTGCCATTTTTATGTTAGTGCTCGCCCTCTTTTTTATGTTTCGGGCAAAACATAGGGGGGTAAGGAAATGACAAACACGTTTGAGTGCTCTGTTTGTTCAAAACAGTTTAGCTCACAGCAGGGTCTTGAAATGCACACGAGTGCAAAACACGCACAAAAAAGCACGAAACGTATCTCTTTGCCGAGTATTACTATTAAAGCATCACATGTTGGCCTGCTTGGCGCGCTTGTTATTGTTTCACTCGCACTTGTGGTTGGTGTTTCATCACTTGCCTCGCACGCGTACGTGTGCGAATCTGACCCGGTTGAATTGATGAATATTAGAGAGCATTTGGAGTTAGTAAGCCACATCCATCCTACTCTGCGCATTTCAATTCTGGGAAAAGCGTATGCAATTCCTGCAAATATAGGTATTGCATCAAACTGGATGAGTCCAATACATACGCATGAGGGTACGGGCAAGCTCCATGTTGAAGCGCCATGTTCAAGAGATTTTTACCTTTCCGACTTTTTTGTAATTTGGAATAAAACATTTAACCAGAGTTGCATTTTTGAATTTTGCATGAACCAAACGCATCAGTTGCGCGTAACACGAAACGGGTTTGATGTTATAGACCCTGAGAATCTTGTGTTACGCGACCGTGATGACATTGCTATAGTCTATGAGTGATATACTATGAATACTATGAAACGGTTACTATTGCCCACAATTTTATTAACAATCGTTACTGGTGTGTTTGCGCACAGTAATGTGTTGTACGGCGTTGATTTAAGTTTTAACACCCTATTTGAAGAAGGCGTGGTTCAAAGCGCCAAAGATTTTTTTAACACAACAAATACGCCTTCACGCATTGATTACGAGCATGAAGCACTGATTGTTAATTTTGAATCAGATAAGGAATTGTATGCAATTATAAGCCCAATTGATTTTTCTGTTATTGGTTTTAGAAATAACTCGCTTATTTCTGCTAAATCACAGGCAATACTTTTTAGTAAAGAAGCACGAAGAGCAAAGGCAGAAGCGGTTTTTCAAACGCTTGCAAACCGCTTACGCCAAGAACTCGTGTATGGTGAAGAAGTGCAGGAGTATTCAGGACAATTTCGCCACACCTGGTATCGCCAAGTTGAAGGCATTCTTGTTGCAAATGACTATTTTGAAGTTGAAGTAGACGGCCACACAGGAGATATTGTTTCCTGGAGAGCACCTCTTTTTATCTACCAAAAAAGTGCCATGACACTAACCCCTGCTATTTCGTACCGGGTTGCACAATACATTGCAGAAATTCGTTTTAATGCCAAACCAACAGACACGCTTCCTGTTCTTGTTATTGAAAAAACAAGACCGCTTTGGCTTGTTAAGGTCAAAGCGTTATATCCTATTTATGTTGCAGTTGATGCATTAACCGGCAGAGTCGTGTATTCTGGAAATCCCCGTTCCCCTCTTCCAGTTGACTATGATGCAGGCAGGGATGTTGCAGTTATCAAAACAGATTACATTAAGCAGGTTTATAGTGGTGACTTATAACATGATGAAAACAAAACTTCTTTTAGGACTCTTATTCGTGCTGCCCGTTATTTCAGGATGCACGCAAGCTACCCTTGATAACGACTACATCAAGGCACAAAAACTCATTGATGTTAACAGCAATCAATATACGGATATGGCTGCAAGCGGCACACTTGAAGATGGCGTGCGCGTGATTCGTATAAGCGCGCAGCAATTCAACTTTGACCCTGCCCTCATTATTGTGAATAAGGGAGAGCGCGTGCGTCTTATTATTGAAGTTGAAGACATTCCTCACGGGTTTGAAATCGAAGGATTTAACATTCCAGGCTATGATATCAGTACTATTATACGAAAAGGAACGCCTCTTGTGCTCGAATTTCTTGCAGATGAGGCAGGTGTGTGGGAATTTATCTGCACAATTTATTGCGGTTTTGGCCATAGCGAAATGAAGGGGACCTTTGTGATACGATGAACAGTGCTCTACCGTAAGGGGAAGTGAAATACTATGATAAACAAAAATTATGTTGCAGGTCTGTTCTTACTCGGCGTCTTAGTTATTGCTGGTTGCACGCAAAACAGCATCCTCTTAGGCTAAGCGTCTGAGAGTGAGAACAGCCTTGGTCAAACACAAAACGATGCCTCACCTGATGTGCAACTCACTGGCGAGATAAAGGAGTTTGAGATTATTGCAAAACAATGGGAGTTTATTCCATCAACAATACGTGTAAACCTAGGAGACCGTGTTGAATTGCACGTTGAAAGCACTGATGTGGCGCATGGTTTTATGCTTCCTGAATTTGGAATTAGTGAATATCTAAACCCCGGCGTGGATGTGCACATTGACTTTATTGCAGATAAAACCGGCACGTTTTCTTTCTCGTGTTCAGTTCCGTGTGGAAGTGGTCACGGAAGAATGACTGGACAATTAATTGTAGAATAAAAAAAGAAAAGAAAAAGATTTTTTTTTCTTTAGTTATGCATTGGACAGCCGCCAAAATCTGCGTCTTCACCATGCATGCTTCTGTGGTGTTGTATCATATCACCAAGACTTGAGTCATTGCCATGCATCTCATTGTGAAATGCAATCATGTCATCAACGTCGGCATCAGGTTGGTCATGCATTATTTGGAAGTGTTCAAGCATGTCCTGCAGGAAGTTTCCTTCCCCAGTTGGATTGTTAGCATAGCCATGGGCAAACGCAATTCCTCCAACTACCATAATTGCTGCAAGCGCGAATAATGCTCGTTTCATTGTCTCACCTCACTATAGCTTAGTAAGGTTAGAACATATAAAGAGGCGTAAAGAATAGTGAAAGAATAGTGAAAACCACTACCTTTTAATAGGGATTATTTGTACGTTTTGATAATGCAACAAAAGCTATTTGCCCTCTTACTGCTTATCCTTGCCATGGCATCTTTTGTTTCTACATATCAGTTTCGCGCAAATGAGGATTTTCTCAATGATAAGATAATGGAATTAAACGGGGATTCATGTGTGTTGTCCAATGGGTATTGTTTGCACACTGACCGTAATGAAACCCCCTATTTTCTTGGGTATTTTACGAGTTTTGGTCTGGTGATTGCCGCATTTCTTGTAGTCTATATATCATTTAGCAAGCGCTCACGTGCCCATCATGTAGTTCAAAAACCCGTTCCTGCTATTGCAGAGCGCGAGTTGGATGAAGAGGAACAAGCTGTTTTTAACCTTGTGCAGGATTCACAAGGCTCTGTGTTTCAATCAGACCTGGTGCGCAAGACTGAATTTTCTAAAGTAAAAATAACGCGCATTCTTGACCGGCTTGAAACAAAAGGTCTTATTGAGAGAAGGCGCAGAGGCATGACAAACCTTATTGTGCGCCTTTGAAACTAGTTTCAAACGTATTATTATAAGCTGTTTCGCCCACTCACTGGTCATACACATATGGTGTGATGAACATGAAAAACATATATTATGGTGTGGGTGCACTTGCGCTTCTTATTGTGGGTGTCTTGATTGGCGGCGTTTTGTTCAATCAGCCGGCAACAACAGGCCTTGCTGTTGGCAGTCAAAATGCTGACACGCTCGAACTTGGTGGAGAATCAGTGAAGGTTTTTCACTCATCAACGTGTGGTTGTTGTTCAATGTATATGAGCTACTTGCGCGACAATGGTTTTGGCGTTGACTCTGAGTCAGTAGCTAATATCAACACAATCAAAGAACAGTACAATATACCGGTTAATGGCTCAAGCTGTCACACAACAATTGTAGGAAACTACGTGGTTGAAGGACACGTTCCGGTTCAGGCAATCAAAAAACTGCTTGACGAACAACCTGCTATTGACGGCATAACTGTTCCGGGCATGCCACGCAATAGTCCGGGCATGGGTGGAAATGGAGACGGCTTAATTGTCTACACACTCAATAACGGAGCTGTTGGAGACGTGTTCATGGTGGTTGACTTATGAAAAAACTCGCTGCAGTTCTTGCAATGCTTATTTCAGCAAGTGCAGCACGCGCCCACTGCCCCCTGTGTACGGGGGCAATCGGGTTTGCCGTTTTTTCCGCATCACTTTTTGGCGTTGATGCAAGTATTATTGGCGTGTTTGTAGGCGCCTTTGCTATCTCAACAGGTCTTTGGATGAGCAGAAAAATTCAAGAAAAATACGGGCAAAAAATTCCTGCGCAAAACCCGGTTATTGTGTTAGCATCATTTTTGCTTACGGTCGTGCCGCTCATGGCACTTAATACGGGAATGGTTATGTTGCCACTTCTTTTGTTTGGCGAACCCGGCTCTATTTTGAACAGGGTGTATAGCATTAACAGTCTTGTATTTGGAAGCGTGATTGGTGCAACAACCAGTTTGATTGCATTCAAACTGCACAACCTTGTAAAAGAAGTTCGTGGAAGCGTGCTTTTCCCCTATCAAAGCATTGCTTTTGCACTTGGCTTGCTTACCCTTGTGAGTATTGTATTGCAGCTTATTATTAGCAAGGTGATGGTATGAAGCCTGAAGTCAACAAATGGCTTGAACAGGTTGAGCGTGTCAAACAGGAGGGGGTTGACTTGTCGCGTGATGAGGATTTGAGCATTGCAATTATGAATCTTGTCAGTTTAGAAGAGCATTTCTATTTTAGTGCAATGAAGACAAACAACAAGAAATATGTAGCAATGCTTGACGCAGTGAGGAATGTTCGAAAGAATATGCTTGCAAAAATCGTGAAAAACCCGCAGGGCGAGGAATGGTGCGTAAGCAAGCACTTGCTTGCTGCAAGCATGCGCTTAATTGAAGTCGGCACAAAAGAGCTTGCAAAAAAGAATCATGCACAGGCAGATGAATTTTTTTCTTCTGCTTTTGATTTGTATTCGCTTTTTTTTGCCATAAATACGGGTGTGGTGAAATCTCAAGGGCTGAGCAAAGAAGAGAAAGAAGCAATTGAGCCTGTTGAAAAAACGCCTTTGTTTAAGAAAGTAACAGACTTTGTCAAACACGCGGTTGACTGCTGCAGAGAATAATTATAGTGATATACGATGGGAGATTGTTGTTCAAGTAATAAATCAAAAAAACAAAAACAAAAAACTCAGCAAAAAGAGGAAAAAAAAAGTAAAAGCTTGCTTGCGCGTTTACTCAAACGCTAAAGCAAACCTTTCTTTTTTTTAGCTATCATGGAAATAAAAATTCGCTGGACCCCAAAGCTCATCGGTGTTGTTGGCGCAGCGTTGTTGTTGGGATTTTATGCAAGCATTCTGACCCTGTTTAATGGGGTTAATCATACTATTGAACAATTTGAGATGTACTGGTATTTTATCATCCCGCTTGTTGTTGGTTTTGGTATTCAGCTTGGTCTTGTTGCATTCATGCATTACAAATCAAAAGCAAGCGGCATGGCAAAAGTAAGTGGTGCAATGAGTGCAGGCTCAATGGTTGCGTGCTGTGCGCATCACATTACTGATTTTGTTCCGCTTCTTGGTGTGAGCGCGGTTGGTTTGTTTCTCGCAGACTACACGCCGGTATTCCTGCTCTTTGGCGTGCTCTCAAACGTGATAGGCATTTTGTTTATGCTGCGTGAATTGCAAAAGCACGGACTACTCAAAGATATAATGTACTTGCCTTCCTTGAATTTTGATGTTGCATTCAAAGCAGGGCTTGGCATGAGTGCGGTTGTTTTTGTTGCGTATTTTATCATGTTCCAGGCTCCTGGCAGCGGTCTTGACGTGACTGCGCTTGCTTCGCTTCCTGCATCTTCTTTGCAAACACTTACTGATTCGCAGTTGGATGTGGTGTTTGATGTGACGCCGCGCGTTGAGAATGGCGCTGTTTTGTTTGATATTGGCATTAACAATCACCAGTATGATGTGGCTTTTGATATTGTGAAGGAAAGCTCGCTTGAAATTAATGGACAGGCATGGACTAGTCTTTCTTCGTGGGTGGGCGCTCCAATTAGTGGGCATCACGTAAGCGGCACGCTCGTGTTTGAGGGCGTTTCTCAGGATGTTTTACGCCTTAAACTTGTTGTTCAACTGCTTGGCACCACGCGCACGTTTGAATGGAAAGATATATGAGCAAAAAAATAGTTTAGTAGGGTTGTAGGCAATGGTTAAACAACAGTTGCAGATTAAGGGAATGCATTGCGCGTCATGCGCGCTTACCATAGAAAAAGCGCTCAAAAGTGTTACGGGTGTGCAGGACGCATCGGTGAATTATGCAACAGAACAAGCCCATATTGAGTATGATGAAGTTCATACAAATCAAGAGGAACTAACGCGTGCAGTTAAAGACGCGGGCTATGACATACTGGGCAGTGATGAGAAAAAACAGGATAGGTATGCCCTGCGTGACGCTGAGCGAAAAAAAGAACTTAAAAAATTGGGCGTTCTTACCCTTATTGGCATCCTGCTCTCCATTCCTGCGTTCATACTTGTTTTTCCGCTTAGCTGGCTTGGCATCACTCTTCCTTTTACAAACCAGATTTTATTCTTTCTTGCAACGCCTGTGCAAATTCTGCTTGGGCACCGGTATTATAAAGGCGCGATAAAAACTGCTTTGCATTTTCGCGCAAATATGGACACGCTTATTGCGCTTGGCACAAGCGCAGCTTATTTTTACAGTGTGCTTGTTATTGTATTTCCTGGCGTGCTTGGTTCCCACACTTATTTTGAGTCAGCGGCATTTATTCTTACCTTTATTACATTAGGCAAGTGGCTTGAAGCGTTTGCAAAAGGAAAAGCATCAGACGCGATTCGTGCACTTATGAATTTGCAGCCAAAAAAAGCCCTTGTTATTCGTGATGGCAAGGAAGTGGAAATTTCTGCAAGCGAGGTCGTGAAAGGAGATATCGTGCTTGTTAAACCGGGTATGAGTATTCCCGTTGATGGTGTTGTTGTTTCTGGTATTTCTTCTGTTGATGAATCTATGATAACTGGTGAGAGTATTCCTGTTGAAAAAACAAAAGGGGATACCGTAATTGGCGCGTCTATTAACAAGCTTGGCGCGATTCGTATTCGTGCGACAAACGTTGGCGAACAAACTGCGCTCAGCCAGATTATCAAACTAGTTGAGGAAGCGCAAGGAAGCAAAGCACCTATTCAGGGTTTGGCAGACGCGGTGAGTGGCTATTTTGTTCCTGCAGTTATTGTTTTCTCACTTTTCGCGTTTGCGTTTTGGTACTTTTTTGGCGCGCAATCGTTTGTATTTTCGTTTACTATTCTTGTAGCGGTTCTTATTATTGCGTGCCCCTGTGCGCTTGGTCTTGCAACACCCACCGCAATTATTGTGGGAACGGGCAAAGGCGCTGAGAACGGTATTCTTATCAAGCACGCGCACGCGCTTGAAGATGTGCACAAAGCAGACACGTTTGTGTTTGATAAAACAGGAACGCTTACAAAAGGAGAGCCGCAAGTCACTGATGTGATGGGTCTTGCAAACACAAGCGAAGACGAGGTGCTCACGTACGCGGCAATGCTTGAAGCAGATTCAGAACACGTGCTTGCTCAGGCAATTCTTGCTCGGGCAAAAGAAAAGAAGCTCAAACTCCCCTCAGTTACGAATTTTAAAGCAATCCCGGGTCAGGGCTTGCAGGCGCATTATAAGGGAAGCCGTTTTTTGCTTGGAAACGCGCGCTTGATGAAAGAAAAACGCGTTGATCTTTCAAAGGTTGGTTCTCAACTCAATTCACTTCAAGAGGAGGGAAAGACCGTGATGGTTCTTGCAAAACAAGCGCACGCGATTGGCCTGATTGGCGTTGCTGACCCGCTCAAACCCTCTTCAGCACGCGCAATTGCATCTCTTGAGAAAATGGGCAAGCGCGTGTTTATGATAACTGGTGATAATGAGCAAACAGCTAAAGCTATTGCAAAACAGGCAGGTATTAGTAATGTGCTTGCAAACGTGCTTCCTGAAGAAAAAGAGAGCAGGATTGCCAAACTTCAAGAGCAAGGCAGTTTTGTTGTGATGGTGGGTGATGGCATTAATGACGCGCCCGCGCTTGCGCGTGCAAACGTTGGCATTGCAATTGGTGCGGGCACTGATGTTGCACTTGAAACCGGCCAAATCGTGTTGATGAAAAGCGATTTGCGTGATGTAGTTCGCGCAGTTGAGTTAAGCGAGTACACGCTTAAAAAAATCAAGCAAAACCTGTTTTGGGCGTTTTTCTACAATGTGGTGAGTGTTCCTGTTGCTGCGGGCATTTTATATCCAAGCTTTGGTTTTCTTCTCAATCCCGCAATCGCAGGTGCAGCAATGGCGTTTAGTTCCGTTTCTGTGGTAACAAACTCGCTTCTTATGAAACGGTTTAAACCAAAAGCGCAATAACAATATTTAAAAAGCGTGTTATTCTCATTCTGGCTCACGCTATGTTTGAATTTGTTAGAGAATGGAAAAAACAATATGCCTTAGAGGTGGATACGCATAGTGCGAACCGTTCTCTATTATGCCATTGCACGCAGGAACAAGAACTTGTTTCATTGCTTGAGCCCCTTGTTCTTGAAGGCGTATCAATACAAAAAACAGAGACCTCACTTGAAATTCCTCTTGCCTACGTATCAGCGTCCCGTCCATTGAAATGCGCCGGTGCGGACATGGTTCTTGATGTGTACGGTGGTTTGGTGTATCACTCTCTTTCTGATAGGCAATGGTGCTCTGTTTTTTGAGTCAACGTTTTCATTGAGAAACAGATTGAATTTCATAATAAAGGAAGTGCACCCGCCGAGATTTGAACTCGGGTCACAGCGTTGGCAACGCCATATCCTAACCACTAGACTACGGGTGCAGGGTATTATTTGAACAAGTGAGAGAGGTCTTTTAAACTTTTTTATCAAAGAAGCGTGTGCTATGCTGCAACGCGGTATTTGAGAACTTCCGTGACTTTGAGCGGGTGCACTTTTTTAAGGTCGTTTTTGATGTCTTTTTGCAGTGCGCCTTGAAGGATGCTTGTTACGAACGCGTCATATTCAAGTCCTACTATGCGGGTTTTGATTGATTGCATGCCTTTTGCTCGCAGGTCTTTTCGTTGGTTTGCTGTGCATTGTGAGGTTGTGAGCAGGAGTACTTTGACTGTTACGTTTTTGCCGTCTTTTGTTGGCGTGGTTGTGATAATGTCGATTCGTGAGCCGTTTTTTCTAATAAGTCGTTTGATGTGGCTTTCCATGAGCTCGTATGATTTGAGAATGGTTGTTGCGCGGTCTCCTTTTACTTGGTTGATTTTGAACGTGAATTTTCTGGTTTGTTTTCGAGGGTCGTTTGTGAGTAAGGATGCGTTTGTTCTGATAGTCCTTCCAAGAACGTCTTTTTCTTCATACCCAACGGTGTTTCCAAGGTCTGCTTCGTTGAAGAGTGCTGGTGCTTGCACGCTAAACCAGCGTTTCTTGTTCCATTTGAGTTTTGGTGCGATTCCTTTAACCATTGTTTCTGCAACGTTTTAAGTGACGAGTGCTTTTTAAAGGTTACTCTTGGTTTGGACACAAGATTTGTTCATTCCATAGCAGAGGCGTACGTGAAGGAGAAAACGTATTTGTTCATTGTTTCTCTATCTTTTTCTGTGCTTCTTCGTATCTGCTGTTATTGGTTCAACAAGTCTCACAAATCAAACAGTGAATAATTCTTCCCTTGTAATGATGAATAATTCTTCAACACACGCACAACCTGTTATCGAAGAAAAAATTAACTGGAGTGAAGTACCCCAGTTTGACTTTTCAGGTTAGTTTAAGCAACAATAAATGTTTCCTGTTTCTAAACATCCGATGTTTTGTCCATATGGTGCTTCACTTTGGTTAGTGGTTGTGTTGCCACTGGGGAGTATGTAGGTAGTGCACTCTTCTGCGCATTCTAGTCCCCCATTTGCTCTACATGCTATCCCTGCGTTTGCAGTGATATCCGCATTTTGTTTTACGGGCGCTATTGCTCCTACTTTACTTTCTGGTTGTGTCATGTTTTCTAGATAGATAGTTGATATGATGATTGTTGAGAGTGAGAGTATAATGCCTATTCCAATTCCTGTTAGAATGAGAAAATATTTTTTTTGTAGAAGTGGGTTTGACATATAATTTTTTTTACTGTTATTTACATAATATAAATTTTTCTTTGTTTATCGTTTACGAGATTTTAACAACGTTTAAATAAGTTGGTTGTGTGTTTTGTGGCGGAGGGTTACTTGAACAGGAAAAAGTTTTTGTTCATTGTTTTTCTATTATTTTCTGTGCTCTTCTTTTCTATTACTGTAACAGCGCTAAGTATCACTAACTCAACGAATGCTACAAATCAAGCGGTTTTTCCTGCGATAACTGCACGTAAAGTAACTTTGCTTACGGCTGAATAAGAGTTGATTCTTCCCAGGGCTTGCACACGGGTTTGAAGTGGCAATAATCGCAGAGTTTTGTGACGGTACGGTTAAAACGTGTTTCTTCAAGGGGAAGTGCTTTAATGTGGTCAAGGAGTTTTTCAACTTCAAAAACATCTTCTTTTTGAGGCTTGTAAAACACGCTCTCACCTGTTTTTGCATAATAAATGCTCAAATGCAAAGGAAGCGCGTTATTCTTTTTCTCATACATGTACGCGTACGTTTTCAATTGCAATAAATGAGAATCATCAATGGTATGAGGAATACCGTTTTCCCCACTCTTATAATCAACCACGCCAACACCCCTGCCAAACACATTTACAACTTTATCAATATACCCATGCAAGTTATCAATTTTGATGTATTCCTCGCGACTTTTTGGCTTGAAATAACGCTCAAAATTTGATGAAAACCACTTGTCGTCTGCGCTGTTTTTTTTGAAAAAGTTATGCATGCGATACGCTTCTTTTATAGCAAAGAACCGCAAGAATTCGCGCGTCTCATCCTGCCACTTTTTCTCATCATCAAACACGCTGCGGTGTTTTTGTGACAACTTATTCCACTCCATAGCCATTATGGTGTTAAGAATGTGTGAGAATTTGTCTGCAAGCAGTTCCCAATTCTTGTGCTGCTTGAGCATGTCTGCTTGTATCATGTCATAAAAGTCTTCAAGCACTTTGTGAAAGAGGGTTCCGCGAATCGCGTGCGGACTGTCTGGTTCAGGAAGCTTTTTGATGTAGCGATACCAAAACTTGCGCGCACAAGACGTGTACGTAACAATCTTACTCGGGCTCAACATCAGGTCAACCATGGCAAACACAAAGAAGAAGTACCTATTAAATATGTATGCACGCGCCCGTCCACTTTTCTTTAACCAAACACGTCTTTGCACGCGAGCACGTACTCACGCGCCTTTTTTGGATTAAATGTGTCCATGCCGTATGCGGTAGTGTGCGGATTCGGCTTGCGAAGACCGCTCTCAGCATCAACGCTGAATTGTGCGCTTCCAACTGCGGCTGCAAGTTTTTCAATCACCCTGCTTGCATTTTCACTATTAATTCCTCCTGCAAAGATGAGGGGGAGGTGGTATTTGCGCATTTGTTTGCCAAACGCTCCGGCACGCGTTATGTTAAGCGTTCGTTTCTTGCCTGTTTTTGGGTCAACACTGGCCCCATGTGTTGGGTCAAACATAGCATACCGAATCATAGGTCGCTCAAGAACAAAGTTGGTAAGCTCTTTAATATTGTAATCCTCTTTTTTAAACGCGCCCACATCGCTGAGAGCAACCGACACTTTGAAGATGATATCTACATCAAACAAAGTAGTTACCTCTTCAAGAAGTGACGATTCAAGGGGGAGTGTGTTGAATTGGATTTTTTTAGCAAAGTAATCCAAATGGTTTTCTTTGAGAAGTATGTGTAAATCAGGCATGATGGTTTGTGAGTCTTTTGTGTAATAATGAATGGTTGGTTCAAAGCCGTATTTGCGTGTTGTTTCAAACAAGTCAGTTACGTCTTTAAGGTGTGGTTGGCGATTATTACTTGGACCCTGACAAATACTTTTGTGCGAGAACTGGTAGCCAATCACTATCTCATGGTTTTCAAAGCGAACGTTTCCCAATTCATGCTTGAGCTCGTCAAGTTCGTATGGCGAGGAAATTCCGCTTATGCTAACAAAATGCATTCTCATGACTGTTTTGACAAGACCCGCATTTTTAATTGTTTATATTACACGTTCGCTGCACGGCTTATCCAATGATGAGCTTTGCTTCTTCTGGGTTGTAACGCCATGCTGCGTCAACTTTGCCTGTTTTCTGATAGTATTTGGTGAGGCGTTTGATTTTTGACTCAATAAGATGTAGACCCCGCGTTGAGTGCTTGTCATTTTTATTTGATTCCAAGTGTTTTCGCAAGTTGACTGCGCGTTTCATAAGGTCAAGAAGGTCATGGGGAAGTTGTTTTGAAAGCTTGTTTTCAACAAGGATGTTAGTAAGCTTTTTTCCTGTTACTGTGCGAACATCTGGAATGCCGTACTGGTCGCGAAGAAGAGTTCCAATCATGGCTGGTGTCTTGTCGTCTTTGCCGAGCTTGATGACGAGTTTTTCAACTACATCAGGCTTGTGGCGCACCCAAGACGAAGCGTTGCTTCGTGCAGGCTTTGTTGAGCCGCTCTTTCCTTTTTTTCTCGCATGCATTCGTGCCATGGTTTGTATGGTTGGTTAAAGAATAAGGGGTTTTTAAAGCTTACTCCTTATTAATGGTTACAACACGTTCTAAATATTCTCGCGTTCCTTGTTCGGGAATAACATGGTGCGTTCGCACAAGGCGTTCAAAACTCATAAGTATCGTCCTCGCTTTTTCACTTCTTCAAGACGGGCAATAACCGCACCACTTTTCTCGTATGCACTATATCCTTTGAGAAATGCCTTGAAGAATTTGTCTGCATTTTTTGGGTGCTTAGCATTGAACGCTTCTTCAAGCACGCGCACATCTACTGCGCGGTCCTCTGTTTTTTTGGTCTCAAAACCCAATCCAAAATCAATGAAATACACTTCACCTTCTTTGAGAATCATGTTTGACGTGGTCAAATCCCCATGTATAAGGTCGTGCGCGTGCAATCGTGCAACGCTCCTGCCAATGTCTTCACACACCCAGTTCCATTCAGTGAACGTGTCAAGATGGTCGCGAAGCAGTTTTCCCTCAACATAAGTCATCTCAATCGTGTCTTTGCCTGTTTTAAGAAGCCTTGGCGCGCGCACGCCAATGCGCCGCGCATCGCTGAGGAGTTTTGCCTCTTTTTTAGTGCGCCAAAAACGCAGGTTCTCATCAAGTGTGGGATGGCGGTAGCCTTTTTTAACGCGTTCTTTAATGACCGTGCCGTTGCTGCGCGTGAGCACGGCTTCTGCGCCGCGGCTTAGTTCCATATCACATCCACCTGGTCTGTTCTAAAATCCTGATTAACGCGTGTGGTACTACTTTTCACGCCTGCTTTGTGCATGATAATACCTGTCCATGCAATCATTGCCCCGTTATCCACGCACACGCCAGGCGGTGGTGCGCTAAAAATGGCGCCGCGCTCTTTGCACATGATTTTGCACATTTCTTGCAGGCGCTTGTTTGCTCCAACACCTCCGCCAAGCACGAGTTCGTTTTTTTGCGTGTGAGCCATAGCCCGTTCTGCTACTTCAACAAGCATGGCAAACACGGTTTCTTGCAATGAAAAACACACATCTTCAAGCGGTTGGTTTATATCAAGGGCTGCGTTCATGATTCCTGAAAAGTGTAAGTCCATGCCTTTTACGTTGTATGGCAGGCTGAGAAGTTTTTTCCCTTTTTTTGCATGTTCTTCAATTTTTGGCCCTCCAGGAAAAGAGAGTCCTTTGCTTCGTGCAAACACGTCAAGCATGTTTCCAACACCAATATCATGGGTTTCGCCAAACAAGCGATACCTCCCGCCTTCAAGCGCAATAACCTGCGTGTTCGCGCCTGACGTGTAGAGAAGCACTGGGTCTTTGAAGCCTGAGAATTTCTTGCCAATCTCTAAGTGCGCAACGCAGTGGTTTACTCCAACAAGTGGTTTTTTAGTCACGTACGCGAGCGTGCGCGCAAATACTGCGCCGACTTTAAGGCACGGTCCAAGTCCGGGTCCCTGTGAGAATGAGATAAGGTCAATGTTGCTCAGCGCGAGCTGTGCTGAACTCAGCGCTTTTTTAAGAATATCATAACACGCGCTTGCGTGGTGTTCTGCTGCTTCACGCGGGTGAATTCCTCCTTTTTTTGGTTTGAACATGTCGCGCTCGTTTGCAAGAATCTCACCAGTATCAGTGATAATGCCAATGCCAAACGTGTGAGCCGTGCTTTCAATACCTAAGCAAATCATTATTACAAGACAACCCTCGCTCATGTTTAAAAAACTTTGTAAGAATACTTTGCGGAGATGTTAGTCTTGCTTGAACTTAGTGTAACCACATTTTCCGCACGTTTCGCGGTTTTTGTGTTGTGCCATGTACACGCCTGCACCACATTTTGCGCACATGCTTTTGTTTCGTGAAAGTGTGTTTCCTTCAATGGTGAATGCTTGGTATTTCTTGCTTGTGGGGCGCTTTGTTGGTTTTCTTTTTCCACGCGTTCGAACTTTTGGTCCTGATGCCATTTATTGTTCACCTTCCTTTTTTTCGCCTTCTTCTTTTTTGAACACATCAGCAAGAGGGGTTTTGCCTTCTTTTACTATTTTCATGTTCACTTGTGCAATGTCTGTGTCAATAGCATTTCCGCGAACGGTTTTTCGTCTTCTTAGGCCTTTTGCATCTGGTTTAAAGCCGACTCCGCCGCTAATAAGAAGTTTCTTTCGTTTCGTGCCAGGAACGCTTTTTCTCATGGCAAAGCCTTGCGTGTCATTTCCGCCTGTGATTTCAAATTCATAGCCTTGCAAGTCAAGAACTTCTCCTTTAAGAGTCTCGCCAATGCGTTTTCCTACCAGGAGTTTTACATCCTCATCAGTAAGCGGTTTTCCATACGTCTTGCCTGTTTTTGGGTCTGCGATTACAGCTTTCATTGTGTGTTGTGCCACCTGTGTTGTAGTTAAAAATATCATATCCTTTAAAAAACTATTGGATTTCTTAGCATCTACCCTTTTTTAAGACGATTATTTAATATGTGCATGCTGCTCTTTAGTAGGACATGCGCGTGGTGTGGTTTTTTGTTCTAAGTATAGTCCTTGTTCTTTTTGGTGTAGGACTGGTAAATTCCGTTTTTTTTGGAAAAACCTATGCGTGTCTTGATTGCAATCTTGTCATTATCTCGCTTGACACGCTGCGAGGAGACATGCTTGGATATATGAATTATTCATTAAACACCACGCCCTTTTTAGATGAGTTCTCCAAAGAGTCAGTTGTGTTTACGCGAGCGTTTTCAAACGCGCCGTGGACGCTTCCAAGCCATGCAAGCATGTTTACCGGATTGTTCGCGGGCACGCATGGTGCCATACAAGGGGATAGCGTGCTTACAAACACAACGTTCACTGAGGTATTGGCAAACAAAGGGTATGCAACATTCGCATTTAGCGGGGCAGGATTTGTTTCAGAAGCAACCGGTGTTTTGAACGGTTTTCAAACCGTGTTTGAGGATAAAACAACTATCTTTTTAAAACCATTTGATTTTCCGGTTATTAGAGATACGCTTGCTTGCAAAAGCCCTTTTTTCGCTTTTTTCCACACCTACTACCCGCATGACCCGTACGTGTTGAATAATGAGAGCGAGGTGGTATTTCCAATCTTTAATTCTAATCTAAGCATCACACTTGCCCAACTGCTTTCACGCAAAGGCATTGATGTGAACACAATAAGCATGGAGGAGGCTCTTACTAACGTGTCATATCGCGAGATAAGCAGAGGCTATGTGTTAGAGTTTAATGACACACCGCGCGAAGCTGAGAACGCGAAGCGCGCGTATGCTAATAAGATTCGAAAAACAGACGAATACGTGCGGGAGCTTTTTAATCTGCTTGAAGAAAAGGGCTGTCTTGAAAAGACACTTGTGGTTGTCATGTCTGACCATGGCGAAGCGTTTGGCGAGCATGGCACGTTCCTGCACCGAAAACTCTACAACACGGAAATTCACGTGCCGCTTCTCATTCACTTTCCTGAAAACATGCATGAAATCCGCGAAGAACCAGTCATGCTCGCAGACCTGTTTCCAACCATTCTCACCAGTTTAGGCGTGTCCTATGCAGACCATGTTGATGGTACTGATATGTTTTCAGCCGAGCATGTGAGCACGATTATTTCAGGCCACGCACAGGAAACACCCTATTTCAAGGATATAAGCGTTATAAAAGACTCATATAAACTCATTATCACGCCAAACGGAACTGAACTTTACAATATTGCCGTTGATTTTGGTGAAACAACAAACCTCAATCAGTCGTTTCCAGAAGTAGTGGACGCGTTGCGTTCCCGTATCTGATTTCTAATCGGCTCACATACCCCAAAGCGCGTTTTGTTTGCGTTTGAGGTCAAGGATTTCTTGCAGGATTTCAAGTTCGTTTACGGTTAAAAATTTTTTCATGGAGAGAAGCGTTTTAAAATCGTGTTCAGAAATATCACTGTAAAAAAAGTCTGATTCCTCAAAATCGCGCTTGTATTTCGCGTTTTCAATGCTTATTGCAATGTGTTCGCCACGGCCAGCTTGTGCAACATTCTCATTTTGGTGTTGTATGCCTTTTACGCGTCCCAGGCTTTTTGCAGCGGCGTTTATGAGTTTTATGCCGTTTCGAAGCGTTCCGCCAATCACTTCAACACCTACAATGCACGGATTGAACTCGCGAAACACGCAATCTTCTTGCACCTGCAGTTTTACTGGCGTGGTTGTGGTAAGAAGAATTTCTTTTTCTTTTTCTGTTTTAAGCTGCTCTTTCCATTCTTCATAGTTTTCAACAAGTTTGTAGATGATGTTTGCTTTAAACACTTTGACGTGTTCTTTTTCAATCACCGCTTGTGCGCGCTCGCCAATATGCACATTAAACGCGAAAATAACGCCTAAGTAGGGTTCGTTTTCGCGCACGCCTTGTGCGGTCACCACATCTTTTTTGTTCACATCCCCGATTCCTGCGCTCTTTATGGGAATAGCATGTTCTTTGAGAATGCTGCTTAATGCTTCAAGCGAGCCAAGACTCTCAGCTTTGATAACAACCCCGGTTTCCTGGGTTTCAACAAGAATTGCATTAATCTGTTTTTGAATTGTTTCTTTGGTTTTTTCAATATCCTTTGCCCCTGCAATAAAGGGCATGCCCGGAATAACGCCTTCAAGGTCGGGCGCAGCTATTTTGATGCCCGCTGCAGCACCGATTTCTTTGAGCCGGTCATATTTTTTGGTTTGGCGTAGTTCTGTAAGAGGAGCTGGTTTGAGAAGTGATTTGACCTTGGTGATGATTGGTTTTTCAATACCCCCAATAATAAGCGCGTCATTGATGCGCACGCTGCCATTGTAGAGAATTACGTCAATGGTTTTTCCAAGGCCTTTTTCTTCTTTAACTTCGATAATTGAGCCTTTGCCTTCTGACTGTTTATTGATTTCAAGGCGGGCTTGCAGGAATTTTTGAGAAAGACCGCTCAATACCATGAGCAGTTCGCTAATACCTTCCCCGCTCACCCCTGAGGTTGGGATGAGTGCAATGGTTTTTGCATAATCTTCAACA
The DNA here is from genome assembly GCA_002763265.1 of archaeon CG10_big_fil_rev_8_21_14_0_10_43_11. Lineage (NCBI taxonomy): Archaea > archaeon CG10_big_fil_rev_8_21_14_0_10_43_11. Next base: position 46,051 of record PEZQ01000001.1, read on the forward strand.
TCGCGAACATGTGCTGCATTAAATCCTGCTTGCGAGAGTTGACCCATAATGTCATAGAGTTTGAGGTTTAAGTTTTCAATGGCCTGCGAGTTTTGTTTTTTTTCAGAATGAGTGTATGACGTTGTGTGTTGTGCTCGCCAGCCATGCACGAGATCTATTTTATTGCATGCAATTACAAATGGGACTTTAAATGAGCGCAAGATATCAATGGATTCCTTGGTTTGCGGCTGCACGCCCTGATTAACATCAATAACAAGAACAGCAAGGTCTGCGATGCTTCCGCCGCGCTCGCGAAGTGATGAAAACGCCGCGTGTCCTGGGGTGTCAATAAATAAGAGTCCGGGAATCGTAAAATGTTTCCCTTTAATAAGGTCGCCGCACACGTCTTGAATGGTTTTAATCGGAATTTCTGTTGCGCCAATTTGTTGGGTGATGCCTCCTGCTTCTTTGTGTTGCACAGCCGTTCCCCTAATTTTGTCAAGAAGCGTAGTCTTGCCGTGGTCAACATGTCCAAGAACAGCAATAATTGGTTGGCGAATCATAGCTTTAGACAATCAAAAACGGGCTTTTAAACGTATCTGCTCACGGTTTATGCACGCTGTTTTTTAGAAACTGCATGTAATATCTTGAATAATGCGCGTGATGCAGGTTCAATATCGTAGCCGGGAAACCATGCTTCTTGCAATCGCGTTTCGCCTTTAACCTGCTCTGCTGATTCTTCATAGATTGCTCGAAGCACGCTTTTAGCGCTTGCTGACGCGTTTGCGTAGGGTGCGCACACAATCACGTACGCGTGACCGTGGAAGGGTCGCTGTTCAATAAATCCTTTCGGGTGGTTGTTGCTAAATTCTTGGAGTGCGCCTTTCACGTTATTTCCAAGACTTCGCTCAGCTTCACGCATGCGTTCCTGTTCTTGCGGGCTTGCGTTTTTGTACTGCACCATATCTTCTTTTGTAAACACAATTTTTCCAAGCGTTCCTAAAAAACCGGTGGTGAGCATTGATTTTTGGAGCAGTGAAACAGGCATTTCTCCTTCTGCTTTGATTGTTTCAAGCCTGCTTAACAATTCATTTTTTCCTTTAATAAGAGCGATTCCTTCAACAAGGGCAATAATCATGCCTGTAGTGTCAAGCACCATAAACTCACTGTTTTTGAGCAGTGTTTCAACTTCTTTTTGTAACGCATCGTGCATAGGGATATTGTGTTTTTTAATATAATATAAATATTTAGTTTGAGTATTCCAAAACGTGTTTATAGCAGCGATGCGCGCATACCCGTATGACCTACGTGTTTTTGGATGCAAACTTTTGCGTGGTTCCCTTCACCAAAGGAGTTGACATCATTGCTGAAATACCGGTTCTTGTTGAAAACGCACACATAGCAGTGCCTGATTTTATCCTGTTAGAACTCGAAAAAATCACGAAAAAAGAGCGTTTTGCAAAAGTCGCGCTCAAATACATTGAATCTGAAGGCATTGAGGTGTTGAGTACGGGTATGCTACCAAAAGACACGGATTCGGCATTGCTTGCGCTTGCAAAAGAGCACAACGCTATTATTGCAACCAATGACAAAGCGCTTCGCTCGCGCGCAAAGCGCAGAAACATTCACACCCTCTTTTTGCGCTCAGGCCAAACCCTTGAAAAAGCGTGAACAATTAAATTTAAATACCCTTGTGTTGTGTCATACATTCGATACTCATGTACCAGCGTGTGAAAGTAAAAGACAGGATTCGCGTCCCTCCCCACCTCTTTTCAGAAGACTTGGAAGGCGCAATTGAACAAGTTATCCGCGAGGAATACGAAGGAGGTCTTGCAAAAAATGCAGGAATCCTCTTACTGCTCAACAAAATTGAGTCAGTTGGCGAGGGAGTTATCCTTCCTGAGGACGGCGCAGTTTACTACGAGACTCTTTTTGAAATGATTGCGTGGGAACCGCACATGCACGAAGTTGTTGAAGGCGTTATTTCAGAAGTTCGCGAATTTGGCGTGTTCATGCGTATGGGACCTATTGATGGTCTTGTTCATGTTTCACAAGTTATGGATGATTTTGTCAACTACTCAAAAGCAGGAAGCTTGCTTGGAAAACAATCAGGAACCGTGCTTAAAGTAGGTGACAAGGTTCGCGCCCGCATCATCGCAATCAGCCTCAAAAGCAAAGAAACAGGAAAAATTGGTCTTACTATGCGCCAAAGCGGCATGGGACGGCTTGACCTTGTTGAGCAACAGGTTGCTGAAACTGAAGCTGATGCGAAAAAAGGAGGTACTCAATAATGGTACGAGCATGCAAAAAATGTTTAGTAATTGTTGAAAAAGGCAATGACTGCCCAATTTGTAAAAGTAAAGACCTTGGTACAAACATTAAAGGACAAATTGTTGTATTCAATCCTAATCACTCTCGCATTGCTGAGCGCATTCATGCAAACTCTCCAGGAGAATATGCAATACGGGTGAAATCATAACCATGAAAGTTACTGTTGTTGAGAAGAAAAAAAATTCGGTTATGGAACGAGAAGAAGTCATGCTTCTTATTGAACATGAAAGAAAAGCGCAGCCAAGCAGAAAAGAGCTTGAAAGCGTTATTCTAGCAGAACTCGGCAAGAAAACTGATGTTGTTGCAGTGCGAAAGATTCAAGGCATGTTTGGCACGCCGCGTTCAAAAGTGTTTGTGAACGTGTACAAAACCGCTGAGAAAAAAGCGTACTTTGAACCAAAATACGTGCTTAAAAAAGAAGAAAAGCTCAAAGAACCTGAGCAGGGAAAACAAGCAGGAGAAGCAAGCGCGTAAAAACCTTTTTTTTCCTAAAAAATCAATACTTTTTTAAAACGTTCTGCTATTAGTGTTTGAAGATGAGTCAGCCAGAAATTAATATTGGAACCGCAGGTCATGTGGATCATGGAAAAACAACCCTTCTCCAGCGCCTCACTGGCAAGTGGGCTGACGTGCACTCTGAATCAGTAAAGCGCGGTATTACTATTAAATTGGGGTATGCAGACGCAACCATTCGGAAATGCCAAAAATGCGCAAAACTCGTCACTCAAAAAAAGTGCGCGTGCGGAGGAACAGCAAAAGATGAGCGAAAAATCAGCTTTGTTGACGCGCCAGGCCACGAAACCCTTATGGCAACTATGCTTTCAGGTGCTGCGACCATGGACGGCGCCTTGCTTCTTGTTGCTGCAAACGAAGGCGTGCAGCCGCAAACAAAAGAACACTTAATGGCACTTGAAATCCTTGGCGTTCAAAAAATCATTATTGTGCAAAACAAAATTGACCTTGTTGATGAAGCACGAGCACTTGAAAACTTTAAAGAAATCAAAAAATTTGTCAAAGGAAGTATTGCAGAAAACGCGCCAGTTATTCCAATTAGTGCACAACACGGTGCAAACATTGACGTGCTTCTTGACCATATCCAAACAAATATTCCTACTCCAAAACGGGATCTCACAAAAGACCCGGCACTCATTATTGCGCGTAGTTTTGACGTAAACAAACCCGGCGTGTCTATTAACACACTTGCAGGCGGCATTGTTGGTGGCGTTATCCTGCAAGGAACGCTTAGCGTTGGTGATGTTGTTGAAATAAAGCCTGGTTTTCGCGATGACAAAGGAGAGTACACGGTTCTTCAAACAACGGTTACATCGCTTTTATCAGGAAATGAATCACTTACTAAAGCAGGTCCAGGGGGTTCGCTTGGCGTGGGAACAGACCTTGACATGTTTGTCACAAAATCAGACCGTCTTGCAGGAAGCGTACTTGGAAAAAAAGAAAAACTCCCCCCAGTTCACCATGACCTCGTGATTGAAATTCATTTGATGAACCGCGTTGTTGGCTCCCAAGATGAGGGTGATATTGAAAAAATAAAAATCAACGATCTTCTCATGATTAATGCATGGACCAGTAAAACCCTTGGCGTCGTGTCTGGTCTTGGAAAAGGCGGAACAACCAATATTAAACTTAAATTACCCGTATGTATTGATTACGAACAAAAAGTCGCACTCTCACGCATGGTAAACAAGCGCTGGCGCCTTATTGGGTATGGGCTACTCAAAAAATGAGGGCACTTTTTTTAGTAGTGGTGTTCTTGGCCGCTGCGCGTGTATGAGCATACTTCATTAGTGCTAAACCACAACTCACATTCTTTTTTCGCATCAGACTCGTTTGCGCTTGCATGAATAAGATTCTTTCCAAGCGGGCCGAGCGTGTGCGCGAAATCACCGCGAATGGTTCCTGGCTGTGCATCATTTGGGCGGGTTGGACCAACAAGTTTTCTCACAAAACTAATTGCGTCTTTGCCTTCCAAAACCATAGCAAGCACGGGTCCTTGCCTAATGTAGTGCATAAGTTCGCCAAAAAAGGGTTTTTCAACGTGTTCCTTGTAATGTTTTTGTGCAAATTCCGTGTCAACGTGCATGAGTTTTAATCCGATAATTTTGAGACCGCGCTGTTCAAAGCGTTTGATGATTTCACCAACAAGACCGCGCGCTACGCCGTCTGGTTTGATGAGTACCAGTGTTTTTTGAACCATAGTGACCTGCTACAGGTGCGAACTGTTTTTATGAGTTTTGCCAAAACCCTGAGTAAGAAGCGAATAATTTAAAAAGCAGTGATAATTATAACTCAGTTATAATGATAGCTCCTTGTGAATCAGTGTCAAAAAGTTTTTTGCCGGCAATTAAGGCAGCAACAGCTCTTGAACTTGTAAACACGCATCGCTTAAGCCAGATGCGCGCTGCAGACAATCTTGGCGTGACCCAGGCTCAAATAAGCAAGTACGTAGCAGGAAAATTTTCTGACGAGATAAAGGCGCTTGCCTCCTCAGAGCAGGTGCAAAACATTGGCAGAGAGCTTGCAAACCTGATTGCTAACAATGCTGGTGAAAAAAACATAAACCAGGCAACGTGCGCGTTTTGTTCGTCATTTAACAATCATGATTCTTGCTATTTTATTCATCTCAAAGCAATTTCTGACGCAATAAAAGGAGGTGCAACTCAATGAGTCTCCTTTTTGAAATCAAAAACCTTCATGTGAATGTTGGTTCAAAGCCTGTTTTGAGTGGTGTGAGTCTTACTATCAATAAAGGAGAATTTCATACTATCATGGGTCCAAACGGCAGTGGCAAGTCAACGCTTGCAAAAACTATCATGGGACATCCTGATTACATAGTCGTATCTGGAGAGATTTTTTTCAAAGGAAAAAACATTCTTGACTTGTCAACTGATGAGCGCGCTCGTCTCGGCATATTTCTTGGATTCCAGCAACCTGTTGATGTTGATGGCGTTGTGTTTTCAAACTTACTGTTTCAAATCGCAAAAAAACGCGGCTATGACAAGAGCATTTTTGATTTTAGAAAAGAACTTAAAACAGACCTTTCAAAAGTTGGTTTTGAATTAGACCTGCTTAACCGCGAAGTCAATAAAGGGTTGAGTGGCGGGGAGAAGAAACGCGCAGAAGTCTTGCAGTTACTCTCACAAAAACCATCATTCGTGATTCTTGACGAGATAGACTCTGGTCTTGATGTTGACACCATGAGAAACCTTGCCTCAACAGTAAATGAACTGCGAAAAGAGCATTTGTCAGGCTTGGTTATTACGCATTACAATCGATTGCTTTCGCACTTGAAAACAGATTTTGTCCACATTTTAAAAAACGGAAAAATCATAAAAAGCGGCGGTCCAGAAATTGCAAAACAAATTGAAGAAGAGGGGTATGCAGGGATTTTAGCATGAACGAAAAAACGCTTGCTCTCAAGCATCTTAATGATGATTACAAAGAACGCTATGGTTTTAGTAAACCTGACGCGTCAGTTTTCAAAACTAAAAGAGGATTGAACCGTGCGGTTGTTAATACGATTTCTAAAACAAAACAAGAACCAGAATGGATGCGCGAGTTTAGATTAAACGCGCTTACTATTTTTAATGAAAAACCAATGCCAACATGGGGCGCTGATCTTTCAAACATCAATTTTGATGACATCACCTACTACTTGAAACCCGGCAGTCTTGCGCACAACTGGAATGATGTGCCAAAAGAAATTAAAGACACGTTTGAGCGCCTTGGCGTTCCCGAGTCTGAGCGAAAATTCTTTGGTGGGGTTGGCGCACAGTACGACTCTGAAACCGTGTATCACAACCTGCGAGAAGATTTGAAAAAGAAAGGTGTGGTTTTTCTTGACACAGAAACAGGACTCAAAGAGTATCCTGAGCTTTTCAAAAAATATTTTGGAACGGTTATTCCTGCTGGTGACAATAAGTTTGCCGCACTCAACAGCGCAACGTGGAGTGGTGGCACTTTTATTTACGTGCCAAAAGGTGTGAAAGTAGGTGTTCCTTTACAGGCATATTTTAGGATTAATGCTGACCGCATGGGCCAGTTTGAGCGAACCCTTATCATTGCAGATGAGGGGGCAGAAGTTCACTATATTGAAGGCTGCACTGCGCCGGTGTATTCAAAAGATTCCTTGCATGCTGCAGTGGTTGAAATCATTGCTCTTAAAGGAAGCAAAGTTCGCTACACTACGGTGCAAAACTGGAGTGGCAATGTATACAATCTGGTAACAAAGCGCGCAGTAGCCCATGAGGACGCGGTTGTGGAGTGGATTGACGGTAATTTGGGAAGCAAAATCACTATGAAATATCCCAGTGTGTATTTGAAAGGAGAGCGCGCTCGTGGGGAAATATTGAGTGTTGCATATGCCGGCAAGGGCCAGCACCAGGACGCGGGCGGAAAAGTAGTGCACCTTGCAAAAAACACGACAAGCAGGGTGGTAAGCAAGTCAATTAGCAATAAAGGCGGTCGCGCAAGTTATCGTGGCCTTGTGTATGTTGCGCCACACGCGGATAACGTATCTTGCAATGTGCAGTGCGACGCGCTCTTACTTGATGAAGCGTCACGCTCAGACACGTATCCTACTATGAAAATCAATAATGATACTGCTACAATCACGCACGAAGCAAGTGTTGGAAATGTGGGAAAAGAACAATTATTCTATATTATGAGCCGGGGCTTTAGCGAGTCTGAAGCTATTGCGCTTATTGTGCTTGGCTTTATTAATGATTTTACAAAAGCACTGCCTATGGATTACGCGGTTGAACTCAAGCGCTTGATTGCCCATGAAATGGAGGGGAGTATTGGATGACACGAGAAATTTGTATTGATGAAGCAAAAGACGCTCATTTCACGTTTATTCATGACACCATTGATTCAGACATTGTAATTCGACTTGCGCGAGAAGGCGCGCGCGTGTTTGTTGATGAAATTTTTTTCTCAGATGCATCGCTTACAAGCAATTTGAGAATTATTCATGACGCGCCGCGCACGTTTTCACGCGTGGATGCGCGCGGAGCAGTGAGAGCGGGCGTAAAAAATGTGGCAAACACAACAGTGGTTATTCCAAAGCAGAGCGTTGAGTGCGACACGCACGTGTCACAGCGATTCTTGCTTCTTGATAAGACTGCAAAAGCCCAGGCATTTCCTGGCCTTGAAATCATTCCAAACCGCGTCAAAGCAGGACACGCTTCAAGTGTTGTGCCACTATCAAAAGATGCGCTGTTTTATCTTAACACGCGCGGATTATCACATGAACAGGCAAAGCACATGATTATTGAAGGATTTTTAAACATTCCAGAAACGTATAAAAAACAGGTACGTGTTGGTGTGTGAAACGTTTTGTGTGGTGGTTAGTCAATGTTTAATCCAAAACGCGTGAAAAATGATTTTCCCATTTTTTCTAGAGTGATTAATAACCATGAGCTCGTGTATTTGGATAATGCAGCAACAACGCAAAAGCCGCAAAGCGTGATTGATGCAATAGCAGACTATTATGCATATCATAACGCGAACGTGCATCGTGGCGTGCACACATTAAGTGAGGAAGCAACAAATACCTATGATGCTGCGCATGAAAACACCGCTTCATTTGTTCGTGCAAAAAACGCTAAAAACATTGTGTTTACCAAAAACGCAACAGAATCGCTTAATCTTGTTGCGTACGCGTATGCACGAAACACTCTTAAAAAAGGCGCGCGCATCCTCACCACAATTATGGAACACCATTCAAACATAGTTCCTTGGCAGCAAGTTCCCCATGCGAGCGTTGATTACGCGCCAATCACGAATCAGGGAACACTTGATTTGGAGGCTTTTTCTGAGTTGTTATCAAAAAAACCGCACATTGTTGCGCTCACACACGCGTCAAATGTGCTTGGCACGATTAATCCGATTCGTGAACTGGTAAAAATGAGTCATGACGCGGGCGCGGTTGTTGTGGTTGATGGCGCGCAAGGAGCACCACAAGTAAGCCTTGACATGCAAAAGATTGGTGCTGATGCGTACGCTTTTTCAGCGCACAAAATGCTTGGACCCATGGGTATGGGTGTGCTCTATGCAACACCGGTATTGCTTGACTCAATGCCGCCATTCCTGTTTGGCGGGGATATGATATCATCAGTAACAACGAAAAAAAGCGAATGGAACGAGCTTCCCTGGAAGTTTGAAGCAGGAACGCCAAACGTTGCAGGTGCAGCAGGTCTAAGCGCGGCACTTGCATATCTGTCAAAGCTGGGTATGGGAAACGTTGAAAAACACGAAAAAAAGCTTGCATCATACGCGATTAAGGTGCTTGAAACCCATGAGCGCGTGACCACGTTTGGCCCAAAAAATATACGCGAACGTGGTGGCGTGGTAAGTTTTTCAGTTGCAAATGCGCACGCGCATGATGTTGCATCCTTGCTCAATGATTGGGGTGTTGCAATTCGAAGTGGCAACCACTGTGCTGAGCCACTTATTAGCGCTCTTGGCAAGGGCGCGCTTGCACGTGCAAGCATGTACGTGTATAACACAAAAGAAGATGTTGACATGCTTTTTTCTGCGCTTAAGAACGTGTTTGAGGTGTTTGTATGAACTCACATGACATGTATCAGGAGCACGTGCTTGACCATTTTGCGCATCCAAGAAACAAGGAGCATGTAAAAAATGCAAACGCGCTCGCGTCAAATGTGAACCCGCTGTGCGGCGACACAATTGGCATTGAAATACGCGTTAAAGAGGGTGTTATCAAAACAATTGGCTTTACTGGCACGGGCTGCGCGATTAGTCAGGCGTCAGCTTCAATCATTACTGAATTTGTGAAAGGAAAAAAAATAAGTGCAGTAAAGCGTATGACTTCTGATGATGTGTTTGATGTGATTGGCGTGCCCGTTACTAATGCGCGAAAAAAGTGCGCGCTACTTGCGTTTCAAACCATTCGAAAAGCCCTTGAAGGCGTTGTTTAATTCCAGTCAAGCGAGCCTGCTCCCCTGTATTCAGTTACGCGCGTTTCAAAAAAGTTTTTTTCTTTACTTAAGTCAGTTGCTTCACTCATCCAGGGCAACGGGTTTTTGCGGTTGTACTCTTTTGGCAGTCCAATGCGTTCAAGCCTGCGGTCTGCAATGTATTCAACATATTCAGAAAATTGGTGTGAACTAATGCCAATAATCCCCTTTGGGCACGCATCTTTTGCATAGTGTTTTTCAAGCTCAACTGCTTTTTTGATGAGTTCAGTAATTTCTGCGCGAAACTCGGGCGTCCAGATGCTTGGATTTTCTGCGCGAATCGTGTTAATCAGGTCGCAGCCAAACGCGAGGTGAATGCTTTCGTCTCGCATGATAAACTCGAATTGTTCGCCAATGCCTACCATTTTGTTTTGGCGTTTGAGTGCAAGCATCATAGCAAAGCCTGCATAAAAGAAAATGCCTTCCATAATGACGTAATAGCCAATGAGGTCGCGCACAAATCGTTGAACATTCTCATCACCCGTTGTTTCAAAGGTGGGGTCAAAAATGGTTTTAGTAATGTCAACAACATAGTCATCTTTTGCTTTAATTGAAGGAATCTTTTCATACATGGTGTAAATCTCTTCAGGGTTGAGTCCAAGCGTGTCACAACAGTAAATAAATGTGTCAGTATGAATTGCTTCTTCAAATGCTTGGCGAAGCAGGTATTGTCTGCATTCAGGGTTGGTGACGTGCCGGTAAATGGCAAGTACAATGTTGTTTGCAGTAAGAGATTCTGCTGTTGAGAAAAATCCGAGGTTCCAGAGAATCATTTTTCGTTCTTCATCACTAAAGAAATCGTGAGATTTCCATTGTTCTACATCTTTTTGCATGGATACTTCTTCGGGTGTCCAGTTGTTTGAAACACCATTCTTGTAGTGTTCTCGTGCCCAGGGATATTTCATGGGCAGTATCTTATTTGGGTCTGTTTTTGAGTCATTAATAATTGCCATTGTGTTTAATTCACCTTTTGTTTGTTTTTATTGGCACGCTTCACAATCAGGGTCTTCAATTTTGCAAAGTTTTTGCTCTCCGCCCACTGCTGCAGCAAGGGGTTCTTGTGCAATTTCTTTGTATTCGCGTTTTTGGGTAAACCCGTATTTAGTGTCAAGCGTAGATTTCTCAATTTGTGTTGCGCCAAGCGTGCGTAAATAGTAGGTTGTTTTTAGTCCAGTGTGCCATGCCTGGAAATAGATTTCTTCAAGTTTTTTGCCGCTTGTTCCTTCCATGAAAATGTTGTGTGACTGACTTTGGTCAATCCATTTTGCGCGAGCAGCAGTAAGTTCAACTTGCCAGCTTGGGTCTATTTCAAAGCTTTCAAGGTATTTTTGTTTTATTTTTTCAGGAATGCCTGCAATGCGCGAGAGCCTGCCGTCAGCGTATTTGAGTTTTTCAAGCATTTCTTTATTCCACAAACCCTGTGCTTTGAGGTCGCGCACAAGATGTTTGTTTACAATCGTGAACTCACCGCTAATGTTTGATTTCACATAAATGTTTTTGTAGATTGGTTCAAGACTGGGATACACGCTTGTGATGTTTGCCACGTTTGATGTTGGCGCGATTGCCATAGTATTCGAGTTTCGCATGCCATAGTCCTTAACATGTTTTCTAACCGGTGTCCAGTCGAGTTTGCTTGTTCGTGAAACATTAATGGGCATGCCGCGTTCTTTTTCCAAAAGCTCAATGGTGTCAAGAGGAAACAGGTTTTTGTCCCATTTTGAACCGTTATAGGATTTGTAAGCGCCGCGTTCTTTTGCAAGCTTGCTTGAAGAAAGAATAGCCGAGTAGGAGATGACTTCCATCCATTCATCAGCAAGTTCTCGTGCTTGTGTATCAGCAAAGCTCACACCCATAGTAAAAAGCGCGTCTTGAAAGCCCATAATACCCATGCCAATCGGGCGGTGTCGCATGTTTGAATTTTTAGCTTCTATTGTTGGATAGTAGTTGAGGTCAATCACGTTGTCAAGCATGCGTATCGCGCTTTGCACGGTTTGCGCGATTTTTTCCTTGTCAAGACCTCCTTGTTTTGTCACGTGTTTGTACAGATTGATTGAGCCAAGATTGCACACCGCAATTTCATCTTCGCTTGTGTTAAGCGTGATTTCTGTGCACAGGTTTGAACCATGAATCACACCGGCATGGTCTTGGGGTGAGCGAATATTACACGGGTCTTTGAACGTAATCCAGGGGTGTCCTGTTTCAAAGAGGCGGGTGAGCATTTTTCTCCATAAGTCTTTTGCCTGAAGCGTTTTGAATTTTCGAATACCACCTTCACGTGCTTTTTTCTCGTAGGCAACGTAGCGTTTTTCAAAATCAGCACCATACGTGTGATGCAAGTCGGGGACTTCATCAGATGAGAAAAGCGTCCATTTTTCGTCTTCAAGCACGCGTTTCATAAACAAGTCAGGAACCCATGCTGCGGTATTCATGTCATGTGTTCGTCTTCGCTCATCACCCGTGTTTCGTCGAAGGTCAATAAAATCTTCAAAATCGTAATGCCATGTTTCAAGATACGCGCACGTTGCACCTCTTCGTTTCCCGCTTC
>PEZQ01000001.1:57955-58273 GCA_002763265.1 archaeon CG10_big_fil_rev_8_21_14_0_10_43_11
TTGAGCTATCTGCGTCGTCTTAGAACCAGGACTTGCGCACATGTCAAGTATCATGTCATCTTCCTTCGGCGCAAGGACCACAGGCGGGATCATGGATGCTGCTTCCTGGATATAGAAATATCCCAGAAGATGCTCTATCATGTTACCGAAATCCCTTCTTTCGCTCTTCACCCAGAATCCTTCTTTGCACCAGGGAATCGGATCCAATTCCACTGAACCTTCTAACCTTGATACTATCTCTTTCACAGAGGTCTTCAAGGTATTCACCCGGATTGATTTTCTGAGGTATTTCAATGAATATTCCTTGAATACATCAAA
>PEZQ01000001.1:58283-58518 GCA_002763265.1 archaeon CG10_big_fil_rev_8_21_14_0_10_43_11
GCTGAATATCTTTCGATGAATGCCGGCTTGAATTCCAGATTATATGTCATGCAAAAAAGGTCAGAATACGAGGTATATATATTTTGTTAGAAAATGTTTAATCACTCATCTCAGATAGCACATTCTCGATCTGATCAAGTTCGCTCTCGAGCGCATTCACTTCATCTTCTGTAGGCGTGCGTACTGCCGAGACAAATTTACCAGGTAACGGTGTGAATTTGTGTTTAGGAAGTAT
>PEZQ01000002.1 GCA_002763265.1 archaeon CG10_big_fil_rev_8_21_14_0_10_43_11
CACAGCCAATTGTTTCATTTGCAGACTGACAGCCGCTTGCATCACATTCCGCGCTTTGACCAACATCAAAGTAGAAGCAGGAAGCGTTATAGTATGAACCTTCATCGCTTACCGTGACGTTGCCTGCTTTTCCGCACGCAACTGAATTTGTAAACTGCCAGCCACCATCAATGGTGTCATTCATTTCACAGGATACGCCATAATAGCAGAGGAATGTATTATCGTTGTACTGGTATCCCTGGTCACAGGTTGTGCAGGTGGTATCGTCAACCTGCGTTGCGTCATCGAGCGTGAGGTCAGTGTACACGCTCACGCCCGTGCCGTCGCAAGGGTCGCTTCCTGAGCCGAGGTGATAGCACGTGTTTCCAACCTGACAGTTTGCGCCTGCGTTATCAATGTAGCCGCCAGCATCACAGGTTTGGAGTGCCGTGCTTGTTGGCGCGGTGTATGCGCCATTTGCGCATGATTCGCCATAGTAACATGAGCAGTCAGCGCCAGATGTACACGTTGTGTCTGGCGCGCTTGGTTTTCGAATCGTACCTGATGCAGCACAATTGTCAAGGTCGTTAAAGCAACTGCTTGAACCATATGTGCCGTCACAGTACGTGCACGTGTCAGGATTAATATTATCATTGTTTTGCGCAGATTCAGTGATGCGCGCTGCAATGTCACCTGCACCTCCGCTGTCATCTCCGCAACAGTTGTTGCTTGAAAAGAGCGCGTCCCATGTGTAAGTACATGCATCACAATAGTTTTCTGCACTATCAGGGTCAAACGCGCTTGTGTTTGTAAACGTGTTATTGAAAATGTTTGTGTACGCTGGGTCAAGGGACTGGCACGCAAAGTAGTTGCCACTTCCACCACACAACGCACTTATGTTTACCACAGCGCTTCCGCCAGCACTTCCTGCAGCGTGAGTTGCTGTTGCGTTCACTGATGTCTGCAGACTGGAGCCATCATACAAAAAGCAGGTTACGTTTACGTCACGTGTGTCAGTTGTGCAGTAGTTTCCGGTGAATGAAACATTTACACCTGAACTGGTGCTTGCCGTGCTGTTGAGCGCAATCGAGAGGGAGGCAATGTCATCAACAATCGGACCATTTGCAGTTGTGTAGTTTTGGAGTGCGCCAACAAGCGTGGTCGCGTTCACCTCAGGCGTGAGCGATGTGCTTGTGCTTGATTTTGTGCCAAAGTTTGTGGTGTCAAAATACACATAGTATGTTTGCGTGCTGTTTGCGCTTTGGCTTCCGCTCCACACAAATTCAAGCATAAGAGAGCCATCAGACCAGCCAGACTCATGGTTAACTGCGCTTCCTGCAGCACTGATGACACGAATTGAATCCTGGTCAATTGTGTCCGTGACTTGTGCGTTTTCAAGCATTTTTGTGAGGTTAATTGTTGCCTGTACTGTGTTGCTGCTTGTTGCGCTTGTGTGCGAGAGCGTGACTGGCACGCGGTAATGCCATGTTGTGTTCCACCAGTCAGCAAGCGTGTTTGAACCGTCGTGGATGCGTATCCAGTCAATATCCGTTGTGTGACTAACTGATTCATTTATGGTTATCTCAGCTTGGTCAATTGAAAGACTGCTTGCAAGCGTTGTTTGCCACACATTCCATGACGTGTTTTGTGGAGGGTAGAGCGTTGTCTGCGTGACGCCAGCGCTGTTTTTGAGGACAATTGACTGAATGCTTCCCTGCGTGTTCTTGTAGCGGAGAGCAAAATAAGGATATGTTGTTGAGCTTATGTCTTCAATACCCTCATAGCTGGTGACTGCGGTTTGTCCGCTTGTCACATTGAGCGTGACATATTCATCGGTTTGCACGAGATTTCCTAAGCTTGTTGTCCAGTCAGTAATAACAGCAAAGCTCTCACCCCACCCCTTGGCAAACGTGTCAGCGTTTGAGACGAGCTTGTCTGAAACAAAATAATAATCATGTGAGAGTGAACACGCAAGCCCGTTTTTTGTGACACTGAGAGTTGCACCGTCAATGCCTGCGCTTGAGTCGTGGCTACTGTCATCAATCCATAGGTTTGCTGTTGCGTTCTCATTGCTGGTGGTGTTAAACACAGCAGAGTAGGTGTATGTGTCTGTTGCCGTGCCGTTTGTCGGTGAAACTGCTGCGTACGTGCTTAGAACTCCGTCTGCAGGTGTACACAGGCAAGAGCCGCTGCGCTCGTAGCCTGAACTGAAATTAAGCGACTGGCAGTACGCAACGCATTGCGTTACTGAAACCTGACATCCATTTGTTGGGTGGCATACTTCTCCTTCTGCAAGCGTACATGTGGTAATCTGACAGCCTGCAGTAGTACAGTCATCGCTTCGGTCGCTTGTTGCATGATAATAACAGGTGCTTCCTGCAGTGCTTCCCGGGTCAGCGCATGCTGCACTTGACCAGTCAAAGCCATCATTGTCTTCTGCACACACATTTGATGCAGAATAATAACAGTTGTTTGCCGTGTCGTCAAGACAATATCCTGCTCCGGCTCTGCTTGTTCCTGTTGTGTTTGAGAGACTTGTGTAATCACAGTTTTGCGTGTCAGTGAGTGTGTTGCATCCGCTTGCATCGCACACACTTGTAGTGTTATAGTAACACGTGAGCGTGGCGTCTGAGAGGCTTAATTCCCCTGCCTGATAACACGCGGCGTTTGCTGTTCCACTCCAGCCTGATGCACCGCAGTCAGTTGCAAAGTAACATAAGTCATTTGTATCGGAATACTCGTAGCCCGCACTGTCCTCAGCACACGTAGTGCAGGTGAGGTCTGCGTTTCCGTCGACTTGAATGGTTGTGTCCCCGCTTCCTTGCAAGCATGACCCGCTTGCATCGCAGGTTTGTGCAAAGTAACAGGTTTGTCCGTCTGCTTGTGATTCTACGCATGCTGATGAACAACAGTTATCATTACAGTATGAGGTAGCGCATTGGTAGCCTTCATTGTTTTGACATGCTTCACCAAGGTCAAGACGGCACTTGTTGCCATCTACACCGTTTACACAGCTTCGCGCAGAATCAACATCAGAGCACTGATAGTTTGAGGTGCACGTTTCAGTTGGGGTGTCAACTGTTCCGTTAACCACGCAAAATCCAACTGTCGGGTAGGTAGTATTTGCCCAGCTAAAGCCTGGAACAATGTCAGTTGCAAGTCCACCAAGCCCGTAGTATTGGCGATTTTGTGATGATGGCTCAACACTCCAAATGCCGGTACCATTGCTTTGCACAGCAATAATAAGTGAGGTTGGCGTTGCATCAGTCTCATTTGTAAACACGCCAACAACGTCATCAGTTGCGTTTCTGACTGTCCACGTGTTTGATGCAAGACAGCAACTAATGCCTGCTTGTAAGTCAAACGAAGTCGTGTCGCTTGGCACTTCAAAATAATACCTGCCTGATTGGAAAATTTCGCTTGCAAGCGTGCTGTTTGAAACGCACACATTGTTGGTGGTGGTGGCGCCATCCATTTCAATAAAGGACACGTTTGCGATATAGTAGAGGCGCACGTCTGCAGAATCTGGCGTGAACACTGCTTTCCACACGCCTGCTGTTTCTGAGTCAGGAATGGTTAGTGAGTGCGTGTTTGAGGCGCTTACTGAATTTGAAGCAGTCGCATCTCCATCATCAGCAAAGCACCCTGTTGAAAGTGACGGATTGCAGGCAGTGTCGGTGTATGAGGTGTACTCTTCTGTTGAGAGCTCGGTTCCATTTGGTTTGTAGAGCGTGACCGTGAGGTTGTCTGAGCCTGCGTAATTGTTTGCGTCTTTTGCAAAGACACGCATTTCAAAGCCATTTCCTGCGGTGTTGTCAAGATAGACATGGCGGGCTGCGCTTCTTAGGCTTGGAAGCGCGTAGCAGTCGGTACCGCTTCCGTCACGGTCGTAGCATGCTTTGAGCGCGAGGGTATCCCAGTTTGAGCTGTCATCGCTGCATGCTTGCAGTTCACTGCCATCACAGCTTGACTGGCATGTTCCTTCAACACACAGGTTAGAACAACAGTCAGCACCGGTGAGACATGACGCGCCCGTGTCATCAAACACGCCTGACGCGCTATACGTAGTGTTAATGTTATTATATGTTGTTGAGCGCACACTGCATTCAACATAGTAGCCAGGACACATGTTCTGACGATTGTTTGTGATACTCACATCATCTACGGTCCCGCTCAGGGATTGGTCGCTTGTCCAGTCTGTGGCGCCAAGCACCAGTGCCTTATCTGTTTCGTTATATATGGTACAGTTGTAATCAATATTATCTGCCAAGCAACTTGCTGAATGCGCAAAAGCGTAGTCAACATCAACAATCACATCATCAGTTCCGCTTCCAGACGCATTTGTTGCAGTCGCGCTGCTCTCAATAAAGTGGTCAATGCACACCGTGCCCGTGTTGTGGTCAGTGCAGCGGTCATTGTATGAGGCATCATTTTCAAAGTCGTAGCGCGGGTCAAGTTGGGTGTTGTAGGGTCCTGTGCTCTCATCACTAAGAGTAATACAGAAGGTAGAAGGGTCTGCTGCGCATGCTTCATTATTAAGATTGTATGAATCACCGTCATCAAGCACGCTTGGCAGGAGTTGTGACGCGCTAAACGTTGCTCCTGAGGAGAGGTAGGTTGGACTTCCATCAGTAGGCCCATAGAGCTGGAATGTTCCGCCATCACTGCTTGTTTGCAAAAGGTCAAGGTCACCATTGTTTGTTATTGAACCGCAGAAGCAAATTTGGTTTGTGCTCGCATTTACATACACCGTGCTCGTGGCGTACGCGTTTACGCCTGCAACTTTCCATTGTGAGGCTGAACTGCAGTCTGGTGTGAATGATTGAGAGAGCACGGTCTCGTCATAGGCAATGCGCGCGTAGTCAGGGTCAAGTGCGTCGCAATACATCGTGTTTGAAACGCCTTCTGACAATACGCTTGAGAGTGAAGTAATAACGCACGTCTTGTTCTCGCCAACCGTGTCTTCAAATGCGCAGGATTCTGTTGCGCTCTGATCAATTGGCGTGGCGTCATCAACGGCGCATACTACTTGCGCTGCTCGTGAAAGACCGCTTTCATAGGTAATGTTGAATACTGGCTCGATTTGTGTGGTGTTTCCTTCAACATCAACTATCACAAACGTGCTTGTGGTAATGTCATCAACAAGCGGGTTGTCCGTGTACGCAAGATTCTGAAGCGCGCCGGGAACCGTGATGAATGCGGGATTTGCTCCGGCAAGTGAGTAGCGCACGTAATCCCAGATAACCTCAGCAGTAGGGTCAGCGCTTCCCGCACCGTCAAGACCAAAGTAAATGGTTTGTGCAGAAGACGCCGCGTTGAGTGTGTCATTTATGCGCAGCACGCCATCAATGTACACGTTAACGGTTGTTCCAAGAGCAGTCATGCGATACGTATGGAACGCGTCAGTTGTATTGAAATAGTAATTGAGTGAGGTATCATCATAAAAACTGATGTGGTCTTCAAATAATTGCAAGTAGAAGCTTTGCGCGTCATCGCGAATAATGAGAATAACCGCTTCATCATCCCCGCTTGTTTGCTGTATTTTGAGTCGTGCTTCAAGTGTGGTTCCAACACCGTTGTCGCCTGAGATGCTTCGCGTGTAATAGATGCGGTCGCTTGCGCTCGCGTCAGTAGTGTTGAGTTTGCTATCAACAATGGCTTCGCTTTGCGTGCCGCTCTTAGACCAACCATCGCTTGTTGGAAGCACGTTTGCTTCGTATTCAACGTCCCACACGGTTGCTGGGGCGTATGAAATGTTTGGCTGGTCGCGCGTGCTAAAGTACACATAGAAGGTTTTGTTTGCGTTCGCGTTGTGTGAGCCCGTCCATTCCCAACTCACGGTTGCAAGAGGGTTTTGTCGCGGGGTTGCGATTGCCATAACGCCATTGCTCAGTGTTGTGTCATCAATAATTGTTGCACTTGCAAACGTGCCGTCACCATTGCCTGCATAGTACTTGATGTCACCGCTTGTCCATCCCATAGTAACAAGGTCAAGATGTCCATCACGATCAAAGTCGTACGTGTCACAGCCCGTGTGCTCGCTTACGGTGAAGAGCGTAGTTGATGAGCTAAAGTCTCCCGCACCATCGCCATAGTTAAAAATAATATTTCCCGTACCCCCGTTATTGCAGATGTAATCAATATCGCCATCCTCATCAAAGTCGCCGGTTGCAGAGCAGTACGCGTCACCAGAGCAGCCATCACTTACTGCAACCGCGCCGCCAAACGTGCCATCACCATTTCCGTAAACGATTTGTGCGTTACTCGCACCAGTTGACGCATGCACGATAATATCGAGATTGCCGTCTCCATCAAAGTCTGCAGCGTCTGCTGAGCGCGTTCCCGCCGTTGTTACGGTGCTTCTTGCAAAGGTTCGATCACCGTTGTTGAGGTAGAGATAGTCAGTACTCGCGTCAGCATTATTATAGAAAAAGTCCATTAAACCATCATTGTTAAAGTCTCCTGCAACAATGTCCCCGTTATCAGTAAGTCCTGACAAGTCGTCAATGAGCACTTGGACAAACGTTCCTGCGCTTGTTTGCACAAACAAGTAAATGTCATCTGGAGTGCCTTCTTCTGGTGCGATAATATCAAAAAGCCCGTCGCCGGTGAAATCAGCAATGGCAACCCCGTTAACTTCATTAGTGAAGTCAATAATTTGGGTGAGTGTGCTAAACACTGCTGAAGCGCTGAAGTTAGCATAGTGTATTTGTCCTGCAGTTCTTCCGCCAACTGTTATGAATTCCTGGCCTACGGCAAGGTCGTGTTTTGTTGCGACAAAACCTGTTTCTGGGTCGTATACGCGCACAGAGTAGGGGTCAACCTGTTTGTGCGAAAGGTTTGCCTGTGCAAGGTAGCGATTGAAATTGATGCGCGCATTTATGACCGGGTCTGTTGAGGATGTGGTTGTCGTGACATGAACAGGAATACGGTAGGGGTATGAGGTGTTTTGCCATGATGCAAGGTAACGCGTCTCATTTGATTGCGGCTTGCCTGTTTGGTCAGCAGTCCAGTACGTGTAGCTTGTGTTTCCTGAAAGGAAGGTTTCAGTTCCTACCTCATGCGAAACGCGCTGATTATTTGAGTCAGTATCAAAGATGGCAAGCGTGACGTTGTCAAAGTAATTAGTACTTGTAGGCTCATCAAGTTTGACGCCAAACTGGCCGGTTCCTGCGCTCACGGGTTCCTGGAAGATGAGTTCGCCATCAGCGTAGAAGGTAAGGAACGTGCCATTTTCAATAACTTTCCAGTTATTTCCAAACGCCGCAGTATACGAGCCTCCCCCAACAAGCTGGTACGTTGTTGCTGATAATCGTCTGATATAGCGACCATTTGAAATGATGCCAGTGCTTGTCACATCATTTTCTACAAACACTTCGTACGTGTAGTTAACGTGCGTGCCAAAGTCTTTGAACGTGAGGTCGTCGTCCTGCGAGTTGCCCGTGCCTGAGAGTTGTCCATTTGACACAGCCCATGTTGCGCTTCCTGCAGTCACGCTCCATGTTGGGGTGTTTGTGTAGTCTCCGTCGCTAAAGTCATCATAATAATAACTGCTAAATGCGCCGGCATCAGCTTGCGGGGCGGTTGTTTTGAGAATTGCTGAAAGGTTGAACGTGTCGCTTGGCTCACCATGCGCTGTGAAACCATTAGTGTACAGGTCTGTTATTTCTGTTGCTGAGAGTGTTCGATTATATATAGCAAGGTTGTCGATTCTGCCATCAAAACCGCGTATTCCACCTGCATTGTTGCCAAGGTTAAATGCATTTGCAGAATCACTGGTTCTTGTTCCCGTAGTAGAACTCGATTGCGTTAAAGATTCACTGACTCCATCAATATAAATAGCAGGACTATTAGAGACAGAATCACTATCATATACTAATGTAATATGAGACCATTGGTCAAGAGGAACTGCATAAGCAGTTGTGTACCATGCATTTGTCCCTCCGCTAAATGCCTGATTGAACTGTATTCTTGCATTTGAACCTGAAACAACAACATGCGCTAAGTGCTGACTCTTATCCCATAACCGTCCTAAACTCCCTCCTCCCGCAGATTCAGGATAAATCCACGCGCTTATAGTTCCTCCCGCGTCAAAGACATCAGCGATGCTAGAAACAGCAGATACCGCTATATTATTAGAAGCACCATCAAACTTCAGCGCGCTTCCGTTATACCCCCCAACCCATGACGCGCCGGTAATGGTTCCATCATTTCCATTTCCCGAGAGGTCGTGGAGCACGCTGCCTTGTGCTTCATCAAACGTGTACGCAGCAGCAAGGTTGGGGTCAGCAACAACCGCGCCGCTCACGAGTGTGGCTTCTGCAGGCACGCAGTAACATGTGCTGCTTGAAACATAGCCCGTGCCATACCCTTCAGCACGGCATGCTGCTTCGCACGCGCTTGCATCCACAAAGCAGCCATCTGTTTCGCCTGACGGCGGCACGCCATGACATGTTTCGCCAAAACCAAGCGAACAGGATTGTACTTGGCATCCGCTTGCTGAGCAATCATCAGCGCGCGAACCAGTTGAGTGATAATAACAGGTAGTGCCTGAAACCGTGCCAATATCCGGACAGTTTCCCGTGCTTCCGGTAAGACCCCAGCCTGTTCCACTTGCACAACTGTCACCGCTTGCAGCATAACACGAATCAGTATCATCATCAAGACAGTAGTCCGCGCTTCCGGTGTGAGAAGAGTATTCACAATTGCTCCACGCGCCAATATCAGTAATAGTGCTGTCAGGGGATGCGCACGCACTACAACAATACGTAGTGTCGCTACCAACCCCGCCAAGCGTGACTTCATCGCACACCGCGCTTGCAGCGCCAGTTATGCAGTCTTCTTCGCACAAGCCTTCAGCATCCTGCCCGCTTGAACAACCAGACTGGGAGCGCCATGTTGTGTCTGAACTGTCACAAAAAAGCGCTGAGCCAGAACAATCGTTATTTGGGCAGTATTGTGTGTCATCTGATTGACATTCGTCCCATTTTGTTGAGTAACATGCCCATGCAGCATCTCCTGTGCGCGTGTTGTCTGTTGCGGTACATCCATTTGCATCTGCGCAATCAGTTGCTGCATCACAGCATGCGCCGCCTGTTGGACTATTTGAAAGGCCGTTTGTAGTGTAGTTCTGGTTTTCAAAGTAGTATTCGCTTGCGTCATCACCACAGCAGGTTGTTGTTGCAACATCGCCAAGCCCAAGATTCCATGACACGCCGCTGTCGTTTCCACCGGTTGTTTTATCGCCAGCACTGCACGCGTTACAGTAGCCTTCAGCATCATCAGGGTCAAAGGTAACAATTGAGGAAGGTTTTGTAATGCCGCTTGGCGTGTATGAAAAGTTCGTGGTCAAAAGCACTGCGTCAACGTATTGCGTGTTTCCGCCACACGCGCTCGCGCTTGTTATAGTAATGCCATACGCGCCAGAAGACAGGTTCCAATAGCCCGCATCTGACCACGCGAGGGTTGAGGATGATGAAGAATAATTCGCGTAATGGGTGATGCTATTAACTGTTACTGCATAGTCTCCTGCACTGTTTCCTGAATTACACTGGGTTGCGTATATCCAGACTTTATAGGTTTCCCGGTGCGGCGTTGTTGCAGTAACCACAATCTGGCTTCCCCCGCTAAATAAGCGCTTGAATCCTGCGCTGGTGCTCCCATCTGCAACAGGGTTTCCGCCAGTTGAACCGTTTTCAGCTTCAAGCCACGTGTTTGCGGTATTAATAGTGTAAAATGAGGGGTCGTAGGCAAAGCATTCAACTAAATCATTTTCACCATTACAGGGGAGTGTGCCGCTTGAAAATGTGACGCTGTAGGGCGAGGCGGTGTCTGTTTGCGTAACATATCCTGAACTGCCCGGTGCACGACATGAGAACGTGACTGCGCGGTCGTCACCCGTACAGTACGTGAGCGAGCTTGTTGTTGCGTCAAAATCGGTTCCACCAGTGTTTGCGGTGCTCACGGTAAAATCATTAACTGCATCAACCACAATTGTATCAGCATACGAATAGTTTTGAGCAGTCTTTGCGTAGCGCACAAAATCTGTTTGCGCGTACAGTGCATTGACTTCTTCAGCAGTGAGAGCTCTATTATACAAGTATACTTCATCAATAATACCATCAAAGCGTTCAGATGAGCCAGCATAATTTGCGCCAATAACAAACGCAGCACTTGTTGAACCAAGGGTTCCCGCGTCATTGTCAGCTAACGCACCGTTCTTGTAGAGCCGAATTGTTGAGCCGTCAAAAGTCATAGCCCAGTGCGCCCACGTTGTCGCACTCACAGACGTGATTGACGAGTAACTCGTGCCTGCGTTGTACACGGCAGCATACATTACTCCGTTTACGTGGCGCAAGAAGAAACCATTGTACGGTCCTGATGAGAACTTGCTTGCAAGAGTAGCAAGCGTGCCGTCAGTCACGTCCGGATACGCCCATGCCGAGAGGGTAAACGCAGATGGCGTGGTGGTTATGCCGGTTGAAATATAATCAGAACTGCCGTCAAACGTGAACGCGCTTCCAATTTTTCCGTAGCGAACCCAGTCCGCGCTTGTGATGGTGCCGTTATTGTCCATGCCTGATTGGTCGTAGGCGCTGGTTGAATCATTTGCTTCAAAATCCCAATATCCTAAAAGCGCGGGATCAAAGCTTGCGTATGGCGCATCAGGTTTTGCGCCGCTATCAATGGTATCAAAGTACACGTAATGTGTGGTATTGGTATCCGCGCTGTGCGTGGCGTTCCACAACCATGAGGCTTTTCTGCCCGCATACTCTGCACGGACTTCATCTGGCGTGAGTGCGTAATTATAGATTTTGACTTCGTCAAGCCATCCTTTTGTTGAGTATGCTCCTGTGTCGTACCCCCCAATGCTCAAATCACCAGTTGTTGATGATGGCGTGCCGCTCACACTCCATTCATTGTCCAAATCTCCATTCACATACAATCGTAGCGTGCTTGCCCCGTCATGAGTTGCAACAAGATGGTACCATTCCCCGTTTGAAAGCCCTGTTGAACCAAGTTTACTTTGAACGCTTGGGTCCCACACACGAATAGTCGCGGCACCCCCACTTCCTGAACAATGATAGAGCTCAAACTGACCTGCTTTTCTTACAAGCGCAGTACACACATAACTATCAGGCTTAAACCATGCTTCAATAGTAAAGCCAGTGCTGACATCTACATCAATTGCTGCGTTATCCCCAACAACCACGACATCTGATGAGTCTGCAGTATTTCCCTCATTTGTTCCTGCAAAGTAAAGCGCGTTGCCGTGGATTCCCTCATCCCATGTTGCAGTGTAAATCGTGCCAGTCAAGCCATTGCCTGAACCATCCGCAGTTGTGGCCCCAACACCTTCACTGAAGCGATACTGCGCAACTGGGCCTGTTTCGTTGAATTGCACAACTGACGCGAGTTCTTCTCCCGTCTCATTAATCACGCGCACGCTGTTTGGGTCAAATGAGCTGACCGCGTTCATGGTTGACAAGTACGCGTCAAAATTGATGCGCGTGTGCACCGGGGTAGCGTTTCGACCGCTTGAACCTGCTTGCAATTCTACGGGCACACGGTAGTGCCATTCTGACGGGCTGATGCGCAGATTGTCAACGCGCGTGAGCGATGAAATGCTTCTAAACCCAATGTACCCACTATCGCGCGTTCCGGTTGCTTCACACTGCAACTCGCCATCAACATAGAAGCGCGCGGTTGGACCGTTTACTACTGCTTTAATGTGATACCATGTGTTGAGAGTTGGGGTGAACGTCGGCGTAGCGGTAGAGCCACTGCAGTAAACATCCCCATTATCAACACGGATATTAAACACGCCCTCAGCGTCACCAAATGAACTATCAAGCTGGTTGAAGTAGAAACCTAATTCTTTATTGGTGTACGCAGAGGATACAATATTGATGTCTGCTTCAACAGTGATGTTTTCAAAGGTTTTGCCTGAGTAATAAATATACTCATTTGTGTCTGATGAATCTGGTGATTCAAGCACGCCGCTTGACGCGCTCCACGTGCCTGCAGTCACGCTCCATCCTGACAGGTCATAGTCAAAACCGTCAAAGAAATTATTCCATTCTGAAAGCTCATAGTGTCCGTCATGCACCATGACCCAATCAATTGCAAGGCTTTGGGATGCATCATTGTAATCAGCAATATCAATGCCTGTGAGCAGGTGTGATGTGCCGCTTAGACTTGCGGCGTCAAGAATATTTACGGTGCGCGTTTCCCAATCTCCTGTTCCTGCAGCGTTATAGGTATTAT
This sequence comes from archaeon CG10_big_fil_rev_8_21_14_0_10_43_11, assembly GCA_002763265.1. Classification (NCBI taxonomy): domain Archaea; species archaeon CG10_big_fil_rev_8_21_14_0_10_43_11. The sequence continues at coordinate 12,247 of PEZQ01000002.1, forward strand.
AATACCACGTGGTTCCAATCTTGAACGCACCGCCAATCGTATGGCCTGATGGTGCTTTAAAGCGAATGGTGAAGTTTGGATACTCAGTTACATTTACGCTGATACCTTCTTGACGCAAATAGACCGTGTTTGATGCTTGCACACCAGTAATATTTGCAACACCGCCGCTTACCGTAACTGCTGAATCATTATTGTACGCAGTCCACTCACGCGCATCTGAGAAGCTTTCAGCCCAGCCACGCGTGACATGGTCGCTATTTGCGCCGGCTTCATCAGAAACAGCATATACTGAGTGGTCAAGACCGCACATAAGTGCATTGCTTTCAAGCTGCACAGATACGGTGTTTGGTGAACTAACACTTGGGGATAAATAATTATTTTGTTCAAAGAGCTGGCGAACTTCAGCCGCGGAAAGGGCGCGGTTCCAAAATTTAACATCATCAATGAGACCGTCAAAATATTCTGAACCAAGAGGATATCTGCCAATATAGTGTGTGTCTGCGCCAAAGGCAATGGTTCCAGAATCACTGTTTGCACCAATAAGCGCATTATCAACATACAGGCTTTTTCCCGAGCCATTGTACACGGCAGTTATTAAATGCCATTGCCCATCAACAAAGTCGTCCGCATCAATAGAAACATCAAGCTCATTGTAAGAAGCTCCGGCATTCAAACCAAATGAAAGAATCGTGCCTGAATTCTGGAATGCAAGCAACCAGTCAAGAGCTGCATTTTGTTGTCGAACAATCTCATAGTACACGTTTGATGTTATGTCATCAGGTTTAATCCATGCTGAAATCGTCATTGCCGAAAACGCACTTAAGTCAAGCGCAGGAATGTTCACATAAGACGTGCTTCCATCAAAGCTCAGCGCATTTCCCGCGTACCCGCTTGCCCACGTTGCACTGAAAATAGTTCCATCATTTCCATTTCCTGATGCGTCCTCTGCAACACCGCCAACACCTTCATCAAGAGCCCAATATCCTACAAGCCCTTCATCAAGGGCAGCCACGTCCGTTGTAAGACTGGTTTTAAGCGATGCGTTTGCACTTGATTTCACGCTTGCAGAAAGAACAATCGTATCTTTTGGCTCAACTGCTTCGTACGTGCCGCGCGTTGACTCGTAAATTTTCTGGATTTCTGCAGGCGCCATATACCGGTTAATGATGCGCACGTCATCAATCACTTCGTCAATAGCATAGTTTCCCGTTGAGTAGCCAAGAAGCGTTAAATCCTCAGTGGTTGGCTGTTTAATCGTGAAGCTGCCGTCAATGCCGTTATTATACGTGCCGTTGATGTAGACTTCCATGCGCGAACTGTTTTTTGTCACAACAAAGAAATACCACGTGTCAGCATCGAAAATGTTATCGCGCGACATGGCGTGTGCTGTGTCAGAATCATCATAGAGTCCCGTCCAGTACCCATACGTCCAGTCAACACCGTACGAACCCCCATCATACCCGTCCCTGCCGTGTTCAACACGATGCGGAACTGAGCCGGCAAGCTGGTGAATCGTGTCCTGCCAAGGATAGCTTTCCTGATTAACCCCCTGTTTCCACCAGAACGCAATTGTGATTTCATTGCCGGAAAATGCTTCAGAAATACTATCATCATTTGGAATCGTGATTTTTCCCGGCTTTGAGTACGCGCCAAGCCCATGTTTTCCAGCAGTATATGTTGCACTGCCCGTTCCATGATTTGCGTAAACAGAACTGTCGTGGAAGTATGAAGAATCATTGCCGTCTTCAAACGTCAGGTATACAACCGTGTCATTGGTTGAAACAACCGCGCTTGCTGAAAATGCGCCCTGCGCACCCGTACAAAAACATACATCATTATCCAAATATCCTGTTCCTGCACCTGCTTGCGCACAATCATTCTCGCACGCAGCAAGACCGCTTGCACAACCCTGGGTTTGGTCACAATACTGACCAAATTCAAGCGCACAGCTTGCAATGCCTGAACAACCACTTGTGGTGCAGTCATTGCTTCGGTCAAGCGAGCCTCCCCCATCATAATAACACGTTCCACTCACCACCGTGCCCGGGTCATAACATGTCGCGCTTGATGTAGCTTGCAATCCTCCGCTGGTGCACGGGTCAGACGCGAGGTAATAGCACGTGTTTGCAGAATCGTCAAGACAGTCCACACCAGAGCCATCAGTGTAACCCCCATAATCACATGAGCGTGAAAGTGCGGCACTTGACGGAGCAGTATACCCACTTGACGCGCAAGCTTCTGCATAATAACAATAACAACCAGTACCCTCAGTACAGGCGCTATCCGTGTTTTGCGTGAGCAACTGACCATTTAAGTCGCAGCCCTGATTTTCATAACAGCTTGATGTGCCCGCACTGCCCGCATTGCAGTAATGGCACACGTCAGGGCTTCCAGATGTGTCAACACCATAGTTATTATCACTGGTCGTGTCGTCACCACAACATTGTTGGTTTGCAACATTTGTCAACACACTATCCCACGTGTACCCACTACACCCACTCGCGGTTGATTCACAGCGCGCTTGGGTCGTGTCACGGTCATAACTTGTGCCAGCAGCTCCGCTTCCCGAACAACCAACTCCTTCCCAGATAGTGCTGCTTGCCGTACAACACGTTGACGTGCCCGCACTGCATGAGGTTGTTTCGGGTGTTGGGCAATTGCTTGGCGAATAACAACTTGTTCCTGTCCAGCAATAGCCTGAAGAGCCGCCACCGCTCGTGCACGAGAGATAATCAACCGGGTACGCGCTCGCGGTTGAAGAGTAGGAACCATAATTTCCTGCCGTGTCATTTGCGCGCACGCGATACGTGTACTGGTTAAAACAGCTCAATCCAGAATCAGTATAAGACGTTGTGGCAATTGAGTACCCGTCAGTTGCTCCAGGATTTGCTGTTGTTTCATCCACTTCGTACTTGTCAAGACCCGTAAGAAGGGTTTCGCTCTCCACGTGGTACAGACGGCAATTGTCCCAATACACGTCGCCGGTTGCCGTGCCAAGCGTGTAGGCAAGCAGGCGGATATTGCCACTCGCGCCTGTTGTAAAAACGGTCTTGATTGGCACCCATTCGTGATAGCCGCTTACTTGGTCGTAGCTCACGAAGCTTCCCTGCTGTTCAACGTGCAAACGCGCGTATCCTGCTGAAAGCGAGGTATTTACCATGCACTGCATGACGTACGTTGATGACGCATCAAGGTGCGTGCCAATCGTAAAGTCAGAGCCAAAGTACTTGTTGCTTGCTGAAGTAGTTTGCTTAAGACTATACCCACCGGTGTATACTTCGGTTGTGTCAAAACTATACCCGTTTTGCACAAGCGAGCCTGAGCGCCAATAGCCTTGTTCGCTTGCCTTCTCAAACGAGCCGTCATAGAACCAATCATCATCATTACCTTGGTCATCCCACGCACTCACTGTGTAGTAGTAGGTGGCTCCCGTATCGCTTACCCCGCCCCACGAGACTACAAGCGATGACAAGTCAGCCTGTTCTGTAACTGAGGCAGATGGCGTGCCCGGACCACCGGACTCTGCGGCATCAGAATCAGGATAATCATCGTCTGCTACAAGTGGGGTAATCTTGAAGTTGTCAACCGTCATATACGTGTTGCAGGAAGTGACGCCCGCATTGCCTGAAGTAAGTGAAGCGTCCGTCACTTCGTACTGTTTTACCCCGTCAACATAGAGTGTAAACGTGTCGCCTTCAACAAATAATTTCCAGTGATGCCATGCGTTGTCTTTGCTAAAGCCAACCGGCGTGCTTGCCGAAAGCACGTATGCTGATTGCGAATAATCATACACATCAATACCGCTTCCATCAATCCACGTGCGGTACTGGTTTGAGCCGCCGGTGTTTCTGAAAATAATTCCCGGAACATCAGCCCCGCTCACTTCATCATGGCGTAGGTCAACTTCAACAAGGTAATCAGTAAGACCGGTGTCGCCAACAAGCGCGTTTGCCCAGCACGTTGCGTCATTAGTTTTAGTGAATTGTTCTGAACTCACACTCCACGACCCCGCACTAATGGACCATGCGGGATTGCTCGTGTAGTCCCCGTCCGTGAACATGTCAATCACGCCGCCAACTGGAACGAACTGGTCTGACGAGGAGTTTGCCCGATAAAACGCGTTTTTCTTCACACCAGACTGCATCACATCAATAACTTCGCTTTGTGAGAGTTCCTTGTCAAACACGTAGAACTCATCAACAAGCCCGTCATAGTTGTATGAGCCGTCAGAATATGCACCAAGTTTTGCTGTTGTGATAGTTGAGATTGTTCGCGTGAGACCCGTTCCTGAATGCCACAACTCACCATTGAGATATATCTTCATGTCCCCGCTTGTTGCATTCTTAGTAAATGCCCAGTGATTCCACACACCTTCATATTCTGATGCAGTGGCCGCCTTGTTAATGCGGTCATAACTTGCGCCACCTGAGTTACCCGCGTCCCAATAGACATTTTCGTTGCTCCAAGGCAGATGAATGTTAATCACGCGCTGCGAACTCGCATCACGCGCTTCAAACAAGGTATCCGCTTGAGGCTGAATTGTAGCATCACCATACTGCCAGAACGCGAGCGTAACTTCATTTGTTAATGAAGAAAATGCAGAGGACGGAATAGTCACGTAGTCTGCACCGTTGAACGTGAGCGCTGAACCGTATTGTCCTACACTTGACCATGCCGCGCCCGTGATTGTGCCTTGCACGTTGCTTTGGCTCCAGTCATCAGTCGTGCTTCCTGAGCCTTCTTCAAATGGCATGTAGAGCACGAGATTAGCATTGCCATTGGTCGTGTTAATGTCAATTCTGTTGTTTGAATCATTCTGTGCGCTAAGCGAAGCGTCAGGCGATTTGTTTTTTGTTCGGTCAGCAGTGTTCACACAACTTGACGAGCTATACGAACCATAATGCGCTTGACTCGTGTCTTCAATGCGTGCGCGATAACAATAGTACGTGTTGTCAGAAAGACTATCATGCGTTGTTGACGTGCTCGTTCCCGTATAAAGGTCAGTCCATGAACCACTATTTGCCTGATACTGCACGCGATACTGGTAACTGCCCGGCAAGCTTCCTGACCATGACAGGCTTGTTTTGCCAATCTCGCTGTTAAGTACTTTATCAGTCACAACTGTGGCAGTAATAGAGGGTGTGGCAATGGCACTGCAATCATTTGACGTGCAATAACTTGCCGTTGGGCAGTGCGCATCAGCATTGCAGTCATACCACGTGCCAGAACTGCAATAATCTGTGCCGTCACCGCCCACGTTGCCGGTAACACCAGAATTATAACATGTACTGCTGTACGTGCAATCCGTGCTTGCAGAACAACACGCGTCATCAGAGGATGAAGTAGTGCACCCCGAGCCGGCATCGCACGCACGCGTTCGCTTGTTCTCCCCGCCATCCTCACAACAGGTGGTTGCTGAAGTTTCACCGCCAAGATTCCAATAGCCCGCGCCCTTGACACAGTCACAAATCGTCTGGCTTGCATCACCATCACTTTGAGCAACCCCGCTTGAACAATAGGTGGTACCATAACAACCATCCGCTTTAGGGTCATAGGCAAGTTGCGAGAAATAAGGCGTCAAACAGTTGGAGCCAACCCTATTCCACTTTACAAAAAACCTAAGATTGCCTGCTGCATCCCAGCAACTGCTTGGAAAATTAAAATCAGAACCATAACTGTTGCATGAATACGGGTCCCAGCTCTGCACCGCAGTTCCTGCCGCCACCGTACCAGGGGGCCCCGCTACATCAAGATCGTGGTCGCAGTTTATGTTGCGATGCGTCATATACGCAAAATTGGTACCATCATCTGAACAGGTCACATCCATGTCACCAAGATACCCTGATGCCGTGTACTTTCCCTCAAGATATACACCATCAAGACAGGTGGTTGAAAGTGACGTATCATACACCACATATGTGGGGTTTGCCCACGCGTAAGAAGGACCACAGGCCATGTAAGTATTCGCGTTTGCTGTCTCATCCAAGTACGCACACCAATCGCCCGTGTCATCAGTGTACCCGTTGCAACGCCAATACACACCAGCAATTCCCTGATACTCCTCAAATGTTCCAGAAGCGGACGTATCGGCCAGCTTTGTAGGACCAATTACTGTGAAACCTGCGGATGTGGCAAGCACAAGAGTAGAGTGGCCAAAAAGAATGTAGGTAATAAAAAACGTAAAAACGAGAAGATAGGAGAAAAAACTCTTTTGCGTGCTGCGGGGAAGCGCTGCTTTTCTGATGTAGAGAATGCTTGCAAACCAGCAAAGAAGAATGCCTATTGCAAAAAACCGCTCAAGAAATGCGAAATTTGAAAAAAGCAAAAAGAGCGCAAGAAACGCGAGGGAAAGCGCGTATGCACTAGTGCGAATAATTACTGCAATAGCCCTGTCCAGTTTCAAGACACCTACTCCCCAAACACTAAAAAGATTCACCGCATGCACATAAAAAGCTTACGAAAAAGAAGCGCGGAGAGTGCTTGAAATTAATAAAAAAGAGTTAAGACTGCCAAAAAAAGACATAACCCTGTTTTGAGACACATAAACGCGAGAATAAGACGTATGAGACCTTTCTTGTCTGCAATTTTTGCGTGTTGAGACCTATTTGGATAAGGAGAATACTACAAAATGAGAGGTGTTAAACAAGAGCTCATAGGTTTGGGCGATAAAGTCGTTGAGCACACTGCTTTGAGTCATAAACTCATCAGACATAATAATGGTTTGAGGAGGGTTACTGCCAAGACGCATAACCACGTCACCCCACCCCTTTGCACCTAAATGCTGGGGAAAAGAGTCATATTCACCTTCAAATACCGGAGTATTATACAAGAAGGATGCGTAATTTACCACAATAGGGTCGCCAAACAGCGTGGCGTTCCGGTCAAGCCTGCTTAAAACTAATACCAGCTCAGAATTATCCTGCAATGAAGAAATAATAGTTGCGTGTGCAAGCAAAATGCCAAACAACAACGCGAATAAAACAACATCTTTTTGTTTTACCTCTGAGAGAACAACCGCAAAAAACGGAAGCGAAATAAGAACATAGTGGTAAAATGGCGCGCTAAAGAGAAACAAAATAAACGCGTCAGTTGCAAGCAAAAGCAGAGCATGATGTTTTTTGAAAAGAAACGCAATAGAGACAAGAATAAACAAATTAAGGGTTGCATAGTCAAACAGGAATGATACTTGTGTAATACCTATCTTTGTTGCGGCGTGAAAGAACAGGGTGTTTTCAATAAATGGTAGGCCATACATGAGTGTGAGACTTATGAAACCTATGCTTATACTGGTAAGTGCGCTCACTAGAAAACGCCGGTTTTTCCCATACATAAAAAACACAAAGGGCAGATACATAAGAGCAAGATAGCGCGTAAAAAAAGCAAACGAAAACAAAACCCCGGCAAGCACAGGGCGTTTTCGCACAAGCGCAAATGCAGAGAGTGCGACAAACATGCCGGCAAGCAGCATGCCAACACCGCTGCGCGAGAACGCGAGAAACCCCGGCATAAGCAGGAGAATCACAACAGCAAAGAGCTTGTTTTTTGGCGCAAGCGCGTACACCAGAACAAGCAATGCTGACGCACAAAAAACAGGCACAAGACGGGCAATAAAAAGCGACGCACCAAAAAAAGTGAACAGCGCTGAGAGCACCCATACCTGAACGGGAGGGTGAGCAAAAAATAAGTCAGTGTAGAGCAACGCGCCGTTGGCGGCTTGCTTTGCACTATTAAAATAAAAAATGTCATCCGAGTAGATTATGCCCGCAAAAAGCAGGCTTAGGGAAAAAAAGATGCCTACTACAACAATGAGGGGTTTTGCAAGCGCCATGTTACACAACAAAACGTGGGCAGGGGATAAAAGGTTTTAGTCAGCATTGCATTGCCCTGCGCGCAGCACCAACCCCGGTTGATGTGTTGAGCGCGGCATATATAACATACGTTGCATTGCGCAGTGGAACCATGAATGTTCGGTGTTCAGGCTCAGAGCAGGCGTGCGTACGGATAGTATCATAGAGCGCTGCATGAACTGAATGGGTAACAAACACGCGTGAGGTCACGTCTGATTCGCATGAAGCGGTAATTGTGCAGGTTATGTTGCACGCGCCAAGTGTAGTGCGCACACCAGCACACACAAGCGATGTTTCAAATGATGCGCGGGGCATAAGAACAATGCCTGCAATGATTACTGCACACAAAAAGAGCATGCCAACAAGGAAACTACGCCACTTTGAAGATGCTTGTGTTTGCATCAGAAAACACCTCCGTATAGTACATGCTTTTTGAGAATAGTGCGCGACTGAGACCTGTTGAAAATGAGCCAATAAACACGTGGGTCACACCCTTTGCTAAAAGTTGGTCATGCAGCGTTTGGTTGTTTGGATTGAGAGTAAGAACATGGTAAAGAGCAACACGCGAAGCATACTCAGTGTAGTTGTACGCACTCCAGCACGTATTTGTAAAGTACCATACCTTTCGCGAAGTAATGGGAAAAATGCGCTCTCCATAACTGCTTGAACGCCCCACACATCCCGCACCACCCCCATCAATGAGAAAGGTTGCATTAAGAGAAACATTTTCACGAATAAAGTCCATTGCGTGATAAAATGACGCGTCAGGAACTGGAATTGAAGATGCAAACGTTCCCTGCACAATCGTGCTGAAGAAAAACAAAGGAGAGGGGGAGGCAACAAGCACAAATGCAATAACGATAATAGTATTAATTCTGGTGCGCGTTAAAACGCGTGAAAACGCAATTGCATAAAACAACCAAACTATCAGGGTTTGACGAACAAAGTTATTGTCGCCAAACAGAAAGAAATTAAACACAACAAGAAAAATAAAAAACAAGCCAAGCGTTTTTTTCTTCACTAATGTTTGCCAGTCAAACACAAGAAACAGGATGCCTAAAACAAACAGGATAGAAAATGAAACGCCCTGCGAGAAAAGAACAAACACACCAAGCACGCGGGCAGGTAGTGGAAGCGCGTTTGCTGTTGAAATTGCAAAAAGGTCTGCTTTATTCTGCAACAAAAACGGGAGCAGAAGATACGCGCCAAAGGTTAAAAAAAAAGGAACAAGCGCAACAGCGCTCAACACTGCTGCAAACAAAAACTCTTTAATGATGCGATAAAGGCGTGCGTACTCTTTTTCAATACTAAGCGCGCATGCAACTGCTGCTCCAAACACTGCGGCAACAAGACCCACATACCAGTGAAATAACGCAATACCAAGAGTTGCAAGCACAAAAGCAAAACGGGCATGCCCTCCTTTTGAAAGCACATTGAGCGCGTACATAAAAAGCATGAGAAAAGGGAGTGCAAGCGCGTATGGATAAATGCCTGAGACTGCGAGAAGAAAACAAAAATCAAAGGCAAACGCGAAAAACAAGAACGCGTTTTTCGCGCGTTTTTTGCTAAACAACTGTGAGAAAAAAAGAAAGGCAAAAACCAAAAAAGCACTATTGCCAAACAACAGTGCAAATGACGCACCAACAAGCGTGTTTATTCCGGCAAGGTCAAAAAGAAGAGGTATAATGATAGTTCCTGGAAAATAAAAAAACCCTTCAATAATTTCAAAGGGTACAAGATTTGCCATAATACCCCCTTTAAGAACCATAGCATGGGCAAGAGAACCAAAACGCCCCACATCAGAACCAAGAATAATCCAATTGAGTTTTGCAAAGACAAACACGCGGGCAAAAAACGCGAGCACAAGTATCATAAGTGCAGACCTGCTTTCCAACCTGAATTCAAGAGCGCGCTTAGACAAGAGCAAGATACGAAACGCGAACGGAAACGAAGAGAGTGAAAACACAAAAAACAAAAACCATTTTGAAAGTGGCGCGTTAAGCAAACTACCAAGCACAAGAGTAGCAAGCGTGTTAAGTACAAAACTGCCAAGAACTGAGAAGCCAATAAAACTGAGCAGAGCAGGTTTTTTTGAAAATGAAAGGTATGCGAGCGCGCCAGGAATAAACAGAATAAAAAGCGCACTTAACAGCAAGACAAGAGGAGAAATAGAAAAAAACAGGCCGCACAAAAGAAGGGAAAACGCGCTAAGCACGAGAAACAAAACACCACCTTGTTTGATGCGCATACCACCTTCATACACTATGCGCCATTAAAAAAATGTAGCGCGTGCACACGTATTATGCGCGTAAAATCTTTTCTTTTAGCACAAGCCAGCCTGAGCGAAGCTTGACTTTCAAGTCGCGCGGGCTTCTTACTGAAAGCAGATTTGAAACAATTTTTTGGGGGGTGAGATAAAATGATGAGTACGCCTTTGTTTGCAGAGACTTCATCTCGTCAAGAGTCACCCCTTTTGGAACATAAAAGGGAAATGTGTCATCAGGCATGAAACGCGCCCAAAAATCAGGCGCGAGTTTTCCTTCACGAACCGCAATACTAAACAAATCAGAACCCGGAATGGGCATAGCAAGATGAAAATCAGCGTAATCAGGATTCAGCTTCTTTGCAAAGGCAAGGGTTTGTTCCATCTCTTCTTTTGTTTCGGTTGGGTGGCCAAACACAAAATAACCAATGGTTTTGAGTCCTGCTTTTTTTGCTTCATAAAACCCATGAAATAATGCCTCATTGCTCACATATTTTTTGATAACCTCGTTTCGCACGCGCTCGCTTCCAGATTCCACACCGAACTTGATATTTGTGCACCCTGCTTTTTTCATGAGGTCAAGAAGTGGTCTGTCTACATAATCAGCACGCGTCTCACACCCCCAGCGAATCCTGATACCGCGTTCAAGAAGTAAAACACACATATCTCGCACGCGTTGCATGTCAAGGGTGAAAAAATCATCTTGAATCTCAACATAATCAATGCCCTGTTTTGCAAGCAGTACAAACTCGTCAACCACGTTTTTAGCGCTTCGCTTGCGATACGAGCGTTTTGTTGGTAGCGCGCAAAACACGCAATTGTAAGGACACCCGCGTGACGTGATAAGGGTAGTAATACGGCCCGGGTCAAGGGGTGAAAAATATTTTTGTTGGGGTAGCAAGTCGCGCGCGGGAAGCGGGAGCGCGTCTAAATTTTTAATTGGTTCAGGTTTGTTTGCGCGCACGATGCCCGTATCATCAGCCCATACCAAGCCAGGCGTGCTCATGTCACGTGTTTTAAGAAAGTGAGGAAATGAGCGTTCAGCATCACCGCGAAACCCGAAATCAGCGCCAATCATGGTAAGTGAGTGGGGTGCGTGGTGAATGTGGGGTCCGCCAACAAACGTTTCAGCGCTAATGCCTTCTGCAAGTCTTTTTGCAATAGCAAATGAAAATGAAGATACATAAAATCCAACTGCGTCAGGCTTCTTGTCATTTACAAACGCAATAACGTCTGAGACTGACATATTGAGTGCTGGCGCGTCAAGAATAGATACTTCGATGCCTGCTTTGCGAATACTTCCTGCAATGTAGGCAAGACCAAGCGGGGGGTAGAGTTGAACGGGTAAATGGAGGTTTGTATCTTGTGAAGAGAGCGTGTACGGGGGGTTGACCAGTATAACGTTCATACTACAAGAGAATCTTGTTTTGCTATAAGTGTGTATCTATGCAACACCCACAGAAACAGCGTTATACACGCGTGCAAGCGTTTCTTTTGAGAAATCCGCACGCACAGGAAGCAGGACGGTTCTTTTGCTAATCATGCGCGAAATTGTGTGTTGTTCTTTTCCGCAGTAAGTCAGCCATGATGGTTGCGCATCAATGCCACGCGCAAGTAAATGTGCAAGCATTTTTTCACGCTCATCAGAGAGAAACACAAGATCAGCATACGAGTGTTTTGAAAAACGTGCCACGTTTTGCACAGGCACGATGCGTGAAAGTTTTTTTGCAAGCGCGTGCGCGTTTTTTCTTCTTGCTTTCAAGTGGGCGGGGTGTTCAAGCTGAAAAAGACCAAGACTTGCCTGGAGCCGCGAGAACTCTGCGTTTTTTGGGGTTTTTACACCAATATCTTCAAACAAGAAAGCAAGCGGGTCTTTGTTAAACATACGCAAAATGCGCAAGACCGGGTATGAGGTGAGCGCAAAAACGCGCGGTAAAAGTGCTTTTTCAAAAACGCTGGCTTTCATGACTTTTCGTAGAGTAACAATAGGTGATGCGCGCCGCGCGTGTTTCTGTTCTTCACGCAAGTGTTTTGAAAGTCCTTCATCACTCGTAACAACCACGCCTCCGCCAAGCGTGTTAAGCTCTTTTCCAATACCCAAACTAAACACGGCAGCATGACCAAAACTGCCCGCGGGCTTGAGATGATATGATGTTTCTAGCGCGTGCGCACAATCCTCAACTAAGATGAGTCCGTGTTCTTCACAAAACGCATTGACTGCTGAAACGTTGAACGGGTTTCCGTGCGCGTGCAAACCAATAACGGCACGCGTGCGCTTTGAAACCTGTTTTGCAAGCGCGTCAGCATTGAGGTTAAACGAATCAGCGTTCACGTCTACAAACACGGGCCGTGCGCCAAGCCTGCGTACCACATTTGCAACAATAGGCGTGTTGTATGCGGGCAGGAGCACTTCGTCACCAGACCCCACCCCGTAATAGGAAAGTACGAGTTCAAGACCAAAGCGTGCTGAAGAAAAGGCAAGCGCCTCATCCTGCTTGGTGCGACGTGCAAACGCGTCTTCAAAATCGTCTACAACACGCGAATCACAGGCGCGTGCGAGCACGGCTTTTGAAAGTGGCGTGTGAATGCGCTTTCGAGGAATGACCTGCATACACTTTTTTTGTGCGCGCATACACATAAATTTTTAGGTGAAAACGCGCAGCGTGTCACGAATAAGCGGAATATTCTTGTCAAGGTTAAGTACAAACGTGAGCGCGTGGCGCGTTATAAAACGAAAGAGAAAGCGTGGAGAAAAATAAAATGAACGATAAAATCTTGATTGCAGTGCCTCAAGTGTTTTTGTATCAACCCTGCTAAAGTTTTGCTGTACTTCTTCATTGCGGTTTGTAAAACTCCACGCATTTATATCCCCTTTAAACAAAGATGCAGCAGGGTATTCAGTGAGGTGGGCGACCTGTATCATATCAAGGTCAAGCGAGTTTGCAAGCGTGATGGTTTTTTCAATTTCCTCAAGCGTTTCAGATTCGTTGCCAATAATAAAATAGCCAACAATGTTGATGTGGTATTTGTTGCAGAGAAAAACAGCTTTGCGAATCTTTTCAACGCTTGTTCCTTTTTGCACGTTTTTAAGGATGCGGTCACTGCCTGACTCAAGACCCATGCAGACTGTTGTGCATCCTGCACTGCGCATTGCTGAGATAAGTGGTTCGTTGAGCGTGTCAACCCTGCTTTGCACTGCCCATTTTATGCGCGTCTTTCGTTTTGCAAGCACCGCACACAACTCAATAACGCGGTTTGAATTAAGCGTGAACAAGTCGTCGAGGATATAGACAAAGTTCACGCCTTTTGAGTGTAAACACTCGAATTCGTCTGCTATGTGTTGTGCGCTTCTGTAGCGATATTTCTTGCCGTGCGATGCGCGTTCAGCTTCAGAGCAAAACGAACAACTATACGGGCATCCCCGTGAAGTCATAACAAAACCAACACGCATGCGTGCGTTGAGACTGGTAGGATAATAAAAAGAGTATCCCTGATTAATAAATAATTCATGCTTTGGCGAGGGAAGCGAGTCGAAATCGTCAAGTTCAAGGATAGTTCGCACCCCCCTTGCGTAGGTGAGTTTTGAAGCAAACCAGCACAATCCGGGAATATCACGCACACATTTTTTTTTGGTAACTAAACAGTCAACAACACGGGCAAGCGCGTTCTCAAACTCGCCAAGAACAACATAGTCAATACAAGATGACGCGTGCAAAAAACGTGTTACAAGATAGGTGGGCGCGTTTCCAACTACGACAACAGGCATATGAGCAAATAATGCGTTTTGCTTAATTGCATTCACCAGCGACACGGTTTCCTGTGAAACAGCTAAGTTTGGTTTTATCACAAGAATGTCCGGTTTTGTGTGGGAAAGAAACGAAAACACGGTTTGAGGGGTTTTGCCATGCACTGCAGTATCAAAAAAAAAGGTCTCGCATCCTTCTTTTTCAAGAATGCGTGCAGCAATACCAAGGTCAATTGGCGGAAGTAAATGCTTGGGGTGCGTGGTCTTATCCTTGAGATGAAATGTTGTGTGAAGCAGGGCTACGCGCGGCGCCATATCCACATGAATAACATGCGCGCTATAAATGTGTTATCATACTAAACAATGTTAGCTTAGCGCGCAAAGACGCGTGCAGGACCAAATTGCATAACTTGTTTAAAACCATATTTTAAAAGCAGGTCTTGAGCAATGCGCGTTGTGTTAAAACCAGTACGGTTCTCGTAATTTATAACCGGTTCGCTCTTTTCGCCGCTTAGAATTGCATAATTAAACGTGGCGTTGAGAAACGCGAGTTCAAGCTCCCGGGGGCTTTTGGCTTCACGAACACGCGGTATGCTGTCGCCTAAGGAAGGAAAGAACAGTAACGGGATGTTTTTTTGCGTGTACACGTACCCGCACGTTTCTGACCACGTATCAAAAAGAATGAGACCTGTTGCAGCGGCTTGGTTTCCAACAAAGGTTTGTGCCTGACAAAACGTTTCTTTTGGCGCGAGATTTGTTGAGAAAAGCAACAAAACAGAAACAAGTGTAAAACCAGCAAAACACCACACTAAATGCGTATTTTTTTTGACAAGCATGCTCAATCCGGTTCCAAACATAATAAGCAGCAAAACAGTAAGCGGAAGAATAAAACGATATTCCTTGTGAGGGATAAAAGAAAACACAACAAGCCAGACAAACGCGCTTGCAAGAACAAGACGGTGCTGTTTTTCCCAGGTAAAAACAAGAACACCAAGAAGAGGAATAAGCATGAACCGCCAGGAAAGCGCTATTTTTTGCACGTAAAAAACAAAGGGGGCAACACCAAATTGCGCGCTTTGATTGCTCAAGATATTATAATAGAAAAACCGGAATGTTGAGACAAACGGAAAACCATAGATAACCCAGTCAAGCACACCAGAAAAGAGCAGGGACAGAAAAAGACCAAACACAAAAGAGCGGATATCCTGTTTTGAACGCCACACATACAAAAGAATAACGGGCGCAAGTATAAATGCGGGCGGGCGAATCATACCTGCAATTCCTAAAAGAATGCCTGCAAAAAATCGCGATTTTGGTCCGCGCACGCTTAAGCCAAGAGCTCCAAGAAGAGGAATAAGCATAACTGGAGTTGAGAGCGTTCGTGAACTATAAACAAGCAGTTCCCACCATACGCCAACAAAAAAAGTAGCACTTAACGCCTCACGCTGCGAAGCATGAGAACGCACAAGCAGGTAAGTAAAACACACAATAAGCATAGATGCAAGAACGTGGGTGAAATGTGTGCTAAACAGTGCAAACGACGCGGAAACAAACGACGTGAATGTGAAGATAGCCTGGATGAGAAGAGGGTAGAAAAAAGAGCGCATGCCATACACAAATTCAAAGGGGATGATGCCAAAACCCTGCGCACCAAAAAAGGCTACTTCAAGAGACTGAAAAATTTCGTCAGAATGAAAAAATCCACCAGACCGTACAAACACAAACAAGCGAAGCACAAAGGCAAAAACAAGAATCAGCGGAAGGGGTTTTGGTTTCATGTGCGTGCATACACCTCAACGAGTTTTTGATTGTGTGCGCGTGTTTGAAAGCGTGAAGGAGGGTAGGTAAGCACGGGCACGGCAATGATGCGTATGTATGTTGCATTAATACAACGCGAAAGACCAGGCACGTATTTGAGGTCGTCAGTATGTATAATTAGTGAGTACTTTTGTTCAACACATCGCAAGAAGAGTTCTTCTTGAGAAAGCACGCCATTCTCAACAAGCGTGCGCAGCTTCCACACATCAAGCGCGCCAGACGAGTGTGCTAGAAAAAGCACGCCGCCAACTTCGCTTAACACAGGTCCTGTTGATTGATTAACAAGCACGCTCAGACGAGCAAAGGCAGGATAGGCGTCAAAAAAAGAATAGGCAGCACGCATACCGTCAAGTGGGTTGAGTGAAACCGCACCACCCATTGAAAGTAAAAGCACTTGGGCTGCGATGCCAAACAAAAGCAGTGCCTTCATGCGCTCGGTTTTAATGTGCGCTGAAAGATACACTGCTCCAATAATGCAGCTGATAAATAATGATTCAAGCGCGTAATTTGAAGACGAACCCGCATTAAAAGCCTGAAATACGAGCAAGGCAAAGGCAAAAAGCGCGTACATGCCAAGAAGCGAGTGGGGTGAGCTGCGAACGTATTGGTACGTGAGGAACAGAAGAAGCGGCGCTGAGAGCACAAGACTCACAAAGAGGTATATGTCAAAAGATGAACCAAACGACGTGTATAAAAAAACGTGTTTTACAAATTCTCCATTTGAAAGCAGGGTGAGCGCAACAAACAAGGCAAGGCCTAAACCAAAAAGCATAGTAAAAAACACGCGCGCACGACGTCGTTCATACAAGAAAAGATAGACAAAAACAGCAAGGGGCGCGGCAATAAAGGTGTGCTTGGTGTAGAGTGAAAAAAGAAACGCAAAGGCGCCGAGTGCATCTTTTTTATAGGAAATAAAAAACAGGCCAAGAACAGAAAAAAAGAGCGCGAGCATATCAACCCTATTGTGCGCTGACCAGAACATGACAAAATATGATGCAAAAAACAAGAAAGAAAAAAGCGCTGCCCACACAGGTTTAGCGTGGTGTTTTCGCGCAATCACATATATCAAAACACCAATACCAAGCGATGCAATAAATGAAATAATGCGACCTGCAACAAATGCCTGAGAAAATAACGGCATCAAAAGCGCGCTTAGCGCGTAAAAAAACGGGGGGTACGTGTTTATTGAGGGCATGCCCTCTGCGGGAAGCGGGGGGTAGAGTGTGCTTCCAAGAGACAGATTTTTTGAAAATGCAAACACAAAACCTTCAGCAGTAGTAAAATCAAAAGGAAAGCTCAGACGAACAAGACCTTGATGAATAAACACAACAAAAAAGATGCCAAGCAGGGTAACAGCAAAGAACATACCAATAGTTTTCAAAAGCCACGTGTCAGACCACACACGCCGCACAAGTGCTTCAATCTCAGTGGCCCACACCACAAGTAAAACAAGTGCTATAAACACAAGCAAGGGAACAAAAAATGTGGGGAATAAAAGGTTAAGAAAGGAATTTGTGCCTTCTAAAAAAATGCGCGGGGCATAGTATGAAAAAAGAGGGTTTGCAATGGGTAAGAACGTGTCAAAACGCGCCTGAGATGAGGGTGCCATTTCTTGATTAACCAATTCAACTTCTTCAGGGTAGGTAAGACCAAGACCATGAAAGAATAAGGAGATGAGCAGCAAAGAAAAAAAAAGCGGTTTTTTGTTACCCTCAAAACCGCGAACAAGCGGAAGCGCAAAAAAAGGGATAAGAACCGTAAAATGCCGCAGTTCAAAGACCAGACCACCCCACCACGTTTTAAGCTGGGTGAGTAAAAGCACAAGCAGCACGAAAACGCCAAGAAACGCAAGCGCATGCGCTTTTTCTTTGCGAAGCATTTTTGGCACGGCAAAAAGACCAAACAACAAGACAGGCGAGTAAAAGAACAAACCACGATACGGATAAAACAAACTGCGAACTGCAGTGTTAAAGCTTCCTGAGATAGAAAAGGAAAATTCCTTTGAAAGACCCGGCTCTCCTGGCCAGTAGAGCGGGTCAGCATACGCATTCAAAATGTCAAACGGCGTGCCAAAAATAATTATATTATATACAAGAAGGGGCAGAATACCTGCAAAACATCCGGCAAGAAAATGCACAATGTTTTTTCGCCTATAGAGCACCTGCACAAAAATAACAACAAGCACAATTCCAGAAAGCAGGTCTGCAACAATTGCAAGCGCGCCAAGCATACCTGCAAGAAACTGCTTATCCTCGTGCTCAGAAATCAGATAATACGCACTAAACGAGAGCAACGCACCAAGCGCGCTTCCAAACAAAGTGCGTGAGTAGGTAAAGAGCATGGTTGCAAATGCAATCGCAAGCGCGCCAAGAATAGCGTGTGACTGTTTTGTTTTTTTGCGCAAAAAATAGTACACAAGCGTGCACAAAAGCGCGCTGGGAATGGCTGATACTACGAATGTTGCAAAAAAATAGAAAAGCTGCTCACTGGAGATAAGTTCCTCTTCAAGGCTGGTGTGAACAGGTAAGAGACCAAACACTGCTTTCCAGATTGTGTATACCGGAACCAAAACAAATGAGGTGAGGGGTACTTTTTCAGTATAGTAATGACCCTTATAATATGCGCGGTCAATGCTGTTGTTTGCAAATGAATCAGTGATAAATGAGTGTTCTTCAACAATAGCGCGCGCAAGATTCACACGTGCTTCATCATTGGTGCCAACAAATGAAGAAAACACAGAGAAGAGCAAAAGACAGGTAATAAATACTTTTACCGGCACACCCACAGGAATCATGCTAAGAGTGTTTGAGCACGCAACGCGTATTAACGTTTTTTATTCTGCAAAGACACCCTTAATAGTCACTTGTTCTGCAGCGCACTCTCCATACCTATCAATTCCAATCCAAAGCGATTCAACACCAAAAACAGAAGAAGGAATAACCATCCTGCCACACGTCTCGCTAGCAACGGTTTGTCGCTGCATAAATCCTCCGGCACTCACATCAAGAACCACGCCGTCGTCTCCAGCATAGTTTGTGCAATAAAACACGCTTAACTGTCCATAGTTTGAAAAGTTAAGCTCCTTAGTAATAAAGCTTGCATCATTACACGAGCACATGTCAAGAAGCAGGCCTTGAGAAGTATTTGTTGCAGGACAGGTTACTGACGTGTTCCACGCACCATACAAAGGGTTATGAAGTGTAGGAATAACCGGGAAGAGCACATAATCATAGCTTACAAGGTCTGCGGGGTTTTCATACACCCAGTCCTGACGAACAGCAAGACTTGATACATTAAGAACGGAAAGAAGAGCAAGCAAGACAAACACTGCCCTCACAAATTGGGACTTGTTTTGACTAAGGTAGTCAAATGCAAATATGCAGAGTACCAGTATTGCGGGGAAGTAATGACGAACATAGCGCGGTGTTGCACCACCATGCCACGCACCAGAGACAAGTGAAACCACCAGATTTACACCAACCACAAAAAGTAGGGCATTTCTGAGTTTTCTCGGCTTGAAAAACAGCGCGCCAAGCAGACCAAACAGGAGAAAGGGAGAATTGTAAATAAATCCCTTTTCAGAAAAGAGCGCGCCAAACAAACCATACGAGTTTAAGAACAGACCGTTTGCCCATCCAGCAAAGGAATACACAAACGTTTGCACACGAAGCAACGGGCTAAACCCAAATAACTCGGTTACAAGACCGCCTGGATTAAATGGGAAGACGCTTACGTCTTGGCTTACCCAGAATCCACTTGACGCGTGATACGCAGTAAAAAACAGTTTGAGCACGGCAACGGCACACACGTAAACAAAACCCAGAGTAAACAGGTCTCGTTTTGTTAGTAATTTCTCAGAATAAAGTAACACGCCAAAGGGCAGTGCCAGAAACAAGGCATAATTGAGCACACCGCTTAATATATGGCCGACAAGCAGGCCGAGCGGGGTTTTGAGCAGGTAGGTGTAGGGGAATGCCAACACAAAGGGTAAGAGCGCGGCGTGTAAAAGGTAGACAAATCGGTGGTCGCGCGTCTTGTACAAACCAAGCGCGCCAAACATGAAGAGCATAAAAAAGGTTGCTGAAATAATTTGTGTCAGGAGCAGGGGAACATAAATCACAATGCCGGTTGCAAGACCTGCAAGAAGGGTGAACACAAACGCGTATTTGCGGTAAAACAAGCGAAGCGTAAGATACAGCACAGAAAGCAGAATGCTTGCAAACACGGCGTTGCCAAAGAGGAGTGCTGTTTGAAGACCAACAAGAGAGGAAAGAAAAGAAAAGGGCAACAGAAATGTGCTTGCAGCAAACACGCTGCGCGTTGGCCAGTAGCAACCCGCAGAGTCAACAACAAAATCAACATTCTCACTCACGTTAACAGAGCCAAGCATGCTTCCTTGAGCAAAACAGGTTTTTCCTTCACGTAAATTAAGAACAGACGCACTTACAATATCAAAGCGCTCATCAAAAAATGTAGTATTCTCATGAGCAGAAACAAGGGCGTGCCAATTTTGCCCATCAAAGCGCGGAAAAAAAGAGAAAAGCGCAAGAAATATAACAAATACAAAAACACTTCGTTTTAACGCAGACAAACCATTCTTGGAAAGTTTTTGCATACTAGTTAGAAGAAATGCAGCTTTATAATTATTAAGTTACGCGAATAATCAAAAGCCCTGCAAGAAAAAAAAGACCGCAGACAATGCCGATTCGCCGGTAGTCTGCGCGAAGCAACGCGGTGTCTGGAATGGAGATGCGGACAAGAAAAATAGATGAAAAAATAATAGCAGGAATACTGACAAAATAAAAACCAAGGCCAAACGGCATGAAAAGAGATGCGCCAATGGCACAGATAAGAAGCGCACGTGAAATGAGGCGTGTATTCTTTTTTCCAAGTGCGCGGGCAGTAGTACATGCGCGGTCTTTTGCATCCTCTTTGCTGTCTGCACATTCATGAATAAGCTGGGCCACGGTCTCAAGCAAAAATAGAATAACAAGCACTACCCACGCGACTGTGCTGAGGGGAAGCGTCGCGCCAAGCAAAAACAAAAGTGAAAACCCCGCGCTGTTGCTGAGGGTTCCAATGACAGGGATTGCTTTAAGACGCGGAAACGGAAGCGAGTAGAGCGTAACAATTACCACAAAGGTAAGTGAAAAAAGAATTTGGTTTGCATCCAAAAAACGTATGAGCGGCGCAAACAAAAGAAGGGGAATAAAGGGGAAAAAACCTTTTTTCTTTTTGTCAAAAAAATCATTAAATGAATAGGCATAGGCAAGCAACAGCGCAGCACTCACAAGCGCAATACCCATGCGAAGAGCAGACGCGGGTGATGATGCAAACGCGCCAAGCACAACAAACCCTAAAAAATGCGGCCAGTGCAACACGCGATACGTTTTAAGAATTCCCTGCATACCACTCCACCAATACGCGCTTTGGCTTAATAAAAATTCGTAGACTGCGCTGCTATGTGGCTAAACAGCGTTTTAAAACGAAGAATTATTAAACTAACACAACACACAATAGAGTATGGGGGAGCACATACAAGAGCGGCTCAAAAACAAGATAGAGCGCGTAGGCGTGCGAGACGAAGAAACAGTTGTTTCACACGGCGTTGGCGAATGTCTTTGTTGTGGCCTGCTTGCAAAACAAAGCAAAGTGCTTCGTGATGGATTCTTGTTTACTATACGCCAATGCGATGTGTGTGCGTTCCAAAGCGAAGCGTTCGACAAAAAACATGATGAATTTGCACTCTACAAATCCTCACTTGCAAACACGCACATAACAGGGCGCGTGGGCGAACCAATTAGCGAAAAATCCTTTAGCAATCTTGACATGCACGCAGTTGTGCTGCACGTAAATGCAACGTGCAACACGCCCTGCAAGATTTGCTTTTATCCTGACTTGCTTCCCCAACAAGATATTACAATTACTGCGGTTCGCAACGGGCTCAAACGATTTACAAACCAGCAAAAAACCGTGTGCGTGTTTGGAGGTGAACCAACCATACACCCTAAAATAATGCATATTGTCAAAGAAGTGAAAGCGTCAGGCAACACCCCCGAGCTTTTCACAAACGGCATCAAACTTGCAGACATGAATTTTCTTGACGCGCTTATTGATGCAGGTCTTGAACGCGTGAACATTACCGTTGACTCATTTGACAAAGAACCCTACGAGCGATTGCGCAGCGGCGCGTGGGAATGGAAACTCCGCCTCAAAGGCCTTGAAAATCTTGGAAAACGAAACATCATAACTAAAATCAATGCAACAATTGCAAAGGGAATTAATGACCATTCAGTCAGTGAGCTTATGGATTACATCAACGAACACGCGTACGTAACTGAATTGCGCGCGCTCGCACTCAATCCTACCACGGGAGCGTTAGGTCTCGAATACGTGCCCTCCATCACTGAACTTATCTCGTACATGCCTTGTTTTAGTGTTGAGCATTTCACCGAGTTTCGAACATTTCAAGAGAATATTCAGCGCATCAATCACGCGCTTGGGTTTCGAAAACCATACAACACCGGAGACGCGCCAACACTGCTTGCAAAACGCACGAGCAATGGATTGCGCCCATTATTCTCAGTTGAAGAATTGCGCGCATACAATCGGGCTATGGAAAACCTCAATGACGCGGCTGCAATGACGCACGCGATTCGCGCGTTCAAAAAAAATAAGCGCTTTGCGTACGCGCGCATCCTGCTTGGCTCTCGCTTCAACCCGTGCGTAATTGAGAGAAAACTTCAGGCGTTGGGTATTGTTAAAATAACAACGTGCGCATTTACTACCCGACTTAACAAGGATGGGCGAAGCGATATGAAAGTGATAAGCCTGCTTGCAGACCCCAAAAACAAGGATGACATGATTATTAGAGTGGGAACAGTACCAAGTTAGGGGGCTTTCTTTGTAGCGCGCAGCACGACAAAAGGAATGGTAAATGAGCGTGTTCTTCCAATAGTTTGCACATCAAAGTGTGAAAGTGCTTTTTTCCATACTGATTTGTTTTCTTGCGTGCAATACAAATACAACACGCCGCCCGTCTTAAGACGTGTGTGTGCTTGTTTTGCAAATTGGCGCGCAATACTAAAAGAGAATTGTTTTGTTCCCTTTTGGGTGAGAAGTTTTGGAGGACTATTAAAAAGTATGTAGTCAAAGCGCCCGTGCACGCTTTCAAGAAGGTTTGACTTAATAACGCGGAGCGGAACACGGTTTAAGGCAGCGTTAACGCGCGTGCAGGTAAGCGCGTCAGGTGAAATGTCTACACACACAAAGCGCATACCTTTTTTGAAAAGACAAATAGAAAGCACCCCTGCCCCGCACCCAACATCCACAACGCGTGTACCCTGTTTGAGCGCAATACTATCAAGAAAAAAACCCGTCTGATGAGACAGAGGGGGAAAGACGCGGGGTAGGACAAAAAAAGAGTGACCACGAAACGGCACTATTTTTGGCCGCTTAAAAAAAGGTGAAATGCGCTCAAGCACAAGAAAAGGGCTGAGCAGGGTTTTGTGAATAGTGCAAGTAAGCTTCATACTCCTATTTTTTTGTATGCAGAGTAAATAACTGTTTTGCAACAAAGTAAAACACGTTTCAGATTTTTTTAATAGAATACACAATACCAATGGGCGCGTCAGCATAGAGAAACGCAAAGGAGATATCATATGCTCCGTTAACAAGCTCAAGCGAGTCATTGCGGGGTATGAGCATTGAAACAAGCGGGTTTCCAGGCACTGAGAAGTTTGCGCTCACAAACGTGTCAGCAAACCTGCCACCAGTATCAATGTCGCGCACAAACCCTTGCGCATTAAGTAGTTGGTTTGAAAACGAGCGATTAAAAAATGATGTGTTAAGAGTAGTGCCAATTGTCCCCGCGCCCCTTCGCTGAAGCGCGGCAACATTAATCACATACCCGCTATTTGCCCCTGTTACCAGTGTGCCAACAACGGCGACGCGCTCACCTTGATTTGCACGAACTGATGTGTTAATCAAACGTGCAGGAACAAAAAACCCATCACTCTCCAGCCAATACACCGGAACGCTTTCTGAACTAAAAATAAACAACACTGTGCCTTCAACTTGCACGCTTTTTCCATGGGGGAGCGGGCGCAATTCAGAAATAGGATATGATGCTGAAAGCGAAAATAAATCACGTGTCGAAATCTCAGCAGACTGCTGAACAAGACCGTTTGAAGGAAAAATCACAAAAGAAAGAGTGGTAATAAAAAGCATGCTTATGAGCACAATAATCACTTTCCCAAAACCAGTTAATCGTGACCACGCGCCAGAAAGCATGCGAATATTGATTTTCCCCCTTACACTATTGTTTAGAACAAAACGCATGCTTAAAGCTTACTCTTAACACTACACAGACTTAGAAATGCTTTAAACAATCATCCGATTCAAAAATGGTTATGCGTGCGTGTGTTATTCTTCCAACCTATAATGAAGCAGAAAATATACGACGCGTGCTCACCAAACTTGCGCGCCAACCTGTTGATGTGCTTGTTGTTGATGACAATTCGCCTGACAGAACCGCACGCATTGCAGAAACGTGCGGGGCGCGCGTTCTTGTGCGCACAAAAAAAGAAGGGCTTGGCAAAGCCTACGCAGCAGGCATGCAGTATGTCATGCAGGACTACGATGTTGTGTTTGAAATGGATGCTGACTTATCCCATGACCCGCAGGATATTCGGCAATTTCTTGAAGCAATAAAAAATGCAGATTTCGTGATTGGCTCGCGCTACATTACGGGGGGGGCCACTCCTGATTGGAACTTTGTGCGAAAATGCATTAGCAAAGGCGGAAACATGCTTGGCAAAAGTATTGCGGGACTGCCCTATGCTGACTGCACGAGCGGGTATCGGGCTATACGAACAAACCTGCTCAAAACACTTGATGTTTCTGCCATAGAAGGAAACGGATATGCGTTTCAAATTAGCCTGCTCAAACGCGCGCAAAAAAAACAAGCACGCATCAAAGAAATCCCCATCACCTTTATTGACCGAAAAAAAGGACGCTCAAAACTAGGCATTTTTGACATGCTCGAATTTGTTATAGTCTGTGTTAAACTACGATTCACCCGTTAGTCTACAACAGCATAAAAACAGTTCTTGCCTTTCTTCACTTTCTTCACGTGACCCTCAGAAACTAATTCTTTGAGCTTTCGAAAAAACGTGGCGCGAGAACACACATTATGCGCAAGACACTCGCTTAGGATTTCTGATGACGTGAGCGGATTTTGTGCGCCAGCAATAATAGAGAGAATTCGCTTTGTATCTTCTTCAACCAACGCCGACATGGGCGTGCTGCTTTCGTGTTCTTGAAAAGAGCGCGCTTGCGCAACCATGTTTTGATGCGGAAGCTCAAAACTGTTTTCTCCTTCAATAATGTTTCTTACCACAAACAAGGACGCAGCGGTTTCTCGTTCATAGGTAAAAAAATCCCTCAATCGTGAAATCATACTATTAGAAAAAAAGCGGGGCTATAAATAAATATTGCACAAAAAGAGTAAAAAAGAAAAAAAGCGCGGAGATATTGCGCGCTTCTAGAGTTCATTAAGGGTTATGATACGCAAACCGCGCATACTGCTTATTTTTGCAGACACGCCCACGATAAACGCAATTTTTCGTGAAGATGCTGTTTCAACAAGCGCTTTGTCAATCTCGCCGTCAAGCACGAGCGCGTAGCCCGCGTCCAACTCTTTGAGAGATGACTTAAGCTCAGAGATGGGCACTTTTCCAAGGATTTGAAGCGCATCATCAAGAATATAGGCTCCTGATGTTCCAGTCAAATCTTCAAGAAGTGTTTTGAACGTTTTTCTCTGGGACTCGGTGAGTGTTGCACTTCGCTTCTGTTCGTGGTTTTGGTTGCGATGCTGCTCGCGCATGTCATGGCGATTCTTTTTTCGTCCATTACTATTCATAGTTGTTCGCGGCGCGGTTGTTTCTTGCTTTTTTGCAACGCCATTTGCCTGGTCAAGCGGCACTTTTGCACGAAGCGCTTTGTGAATCTCTTTTTGTGTGAGCTCTTCAACTTCTTTTCCCGCAGGAGCAGTTGCTAGAAAGTCCAGCTCGCCGCGTTGTTTAAACTCAGAAAGAATAAGTTCTCCGCCTCGGTCTCCGTCCACAAAGAGGGTTGTTTCTTTAACTTTTGAAAGCTCAATAACGCTTTTTGGAATTGATGTGCCATTAAGGGAGATAACATTTCTAAAACCACCGCGAAGCAGGGTAACAACGTCAGCGCGCCCTTCTACAACAATCAACTCGTCAGTCTCGTCAATGCCGGGACCTGCTGGAAGTTTTTCAGAACCGTACTCGACAATTTCAGCAGTCCGAACTGATAAGAACACGGTTTCAGACATTTCTTTGCTGTCAGAATCAAATGACTGCATCATTTCTGCAAGCAACTCTTTTGCGCGCGCAACAACTTGTTTTCGCTTGACAACGCGCACGTCTTCAATGTGAGAAATCTTGATTTTTGCATCACAGGGACCAACCCGTTCAATGGTTTCAATAGCTGCGGCAATAAGCGCGGTTTCTGCTTTGTTGAGTGAAGAAGGAATGATTATTTCTCCTTCTGCATGTCCTTTTTTTCGTGAGAGGTTGACATCGATTCGTCCGATGCGACCAGATTTTTGAAGTTCTCTTAATTCAAGTTCGTTACCAAGCAATCCTTCAGTTTGTCCAAAGACTGCGCCGATGACATCAGGTTTTTCCACAACACCATCAGAGGCGATTGACGCATGAATAATATATTTTGTTGATACCGGGGATATTTTTCCCATATTGGATGATTCACCTATTATTTTTTTTGAGGTTTCATCCAAACAAAAAAGAAGAGACGCTCTTAAGCGAGGTTCACGGTACTACAGCAGGCGGCTTTTTTATGGACAACACGCGTTCTTGCGCGATTGTGCTAAAAAAAAAGCCATTGACCTAACGAATGCGGTACCGGTGAATTCGTGATTGTGAGGGGAAATGTAATTGCCCGAGGTTCTTGGATTGTAAACCAATTCAAGAGCGGTATTCTCTTTGTGAATATTTTTTTTTGAATGGATGAAGGGTTTTTGTCGCCCAATGCTCCGTATACACATCACTCTCAACAGACTGTTGCGTCCGAGCACACCTTCAACATTGGGCTTATGTAAGTAAGAGATGAGAAACCGTATTTAAACTTATGGTTTCTTTTATGTTTACACTTTGTAAAGGTGGAGAAGCGCTTTAAGCTCGTCAATAACCGTTTGCGTCTCGCTTGAGAGTTTTACAATCCATTGTTTGTATGTTCCCGATGAAAGGGATGCTGATGCCTTTTTCCCGTAAAGAAAGCGGTCAAAAAAGCTTTTGAGAAAACGCGAGTAAGGCGAGCCTTCCCATCTGCCCGCATAATCCGTGACAAGCGAGGATTTTATCTCGACTTTAAGGTCTCCTGATTCTTTTGGCATTTTTTTTCCGCCTTCTTCCACACTGGTATCAGACACATTTGCTTTAATTTTGAACTTGATTAAAAAGCGCGTATATTTGTCAACATTTCGCGTGCATTCCCATTCAACTTCGTGCGAACGAGAAGAACCTTTTGATTTGAGCACCTGCTTTTTTTCCTTAATATCATAACCAAAAGTGATAAGCACATCGCTTAGTGTTGCATAGACTTCTTTAAACTCATACACGCCATCGTATTGAATGGTTTTTTCAATAATCAAGTCCTCTTCTGCCATAGTGCACTCTTCTGCGGGCAGGGAATAAAAACATTACTGAACTGCGCTCAAACATGACAGGCACAGCATGCTGCCCTCATAACTCTTAAGAAAGGAGGCTTTTCCGCACGCATCGCACACCCCTTTAACATTATCCATTCTGCGAACATCAGATGATGTATCATTCATGAACTTGTCTGCAAGTAGCTCAATAAGTGTTGGCTGCACGCGAAGAACGTCAGTTTGCGTAATAAGTCCTACAAACACACCATTATCAACAACAGGCAGTCTGCGAAATCCAAGACTTACCATAGTTTGGGTTGCTTTTGCAAGCGGTGTGTGCGAAGGGGTTGACACAATATTTCGAGCCATTACATCACCAACACGTGTTTTTTTAGGGTCTTTTCCCTTGAGAACAACCTGCCGGATAACATCTGTTTTTGTCAAAATCCCCACAAGCTTGTTTTTTTCAACAACAACAAGACTGCCCACATTACCCGCAACCATTTTTTTACTTGCTTCAAATATTAAAGCAGTTGACACTGTTGAGAGCGGGCTGCGCGTCATTGCATCAGCAACAAGAATAGTAGTAACCATACACGGTTATTCAAAAAAGGATGGTGCTTAAAAAAGTATCTCACCTAGCGTATTCGTACAATATCCAGATTTCTCGGCGCAGTTGTCTCAATATAATATTTTTGGTGTATGCTTGATGCAATGTCAAGGGCGGTTGTTTTCTCAGCATGCACGACAATAACACGGCGGGGTTTTGGACGAATCTTTCCAATATAAGACAGAATCTCGTTTCGGTCGGAGTGTCCTGAAAAACCACGAATGGTTTCCATACCAAGTTTTACCAGAATACTTTGCGTGCGGTTCCCGTTGCGCTTAATAATTTCTGTGCTGCCTTCCTGGAGCTGTCTTCCAAGAGAACCCACGCCTTGGTAGCAGGTGAAAATCATTTGATTTTTCGGATTGTTTGCAAGATTCTCCAAATAAAACATGCTTGGACCGCCAGCAAGCATGCCTGACGTTGCCATAATCACGCAGGGACCTTCTTCTTCAACCAGCTTTTTGCGCTCTTCTTGTGAACCAACATGTTTGAAACAATCAGATAAAAATGGGTTGTGCTTCTTATCAAAAATGGATGATGCGATGCGTTTGTTAAAAAATTCAGGATACGCGGTGTGAATCGCGTTCACATCCCAGACCATACCATCAATGAAAATGGGAATTTCTGGAATAAGCTTGTCGCGCATTGCTTTTTCAAGCACAATCATAAGTTCTTGCGAGCGGCCGACGCCAAGCACGGGAAGCAACACTTTGCCGCCGTTCTTAATCGTTTTTGTAACAATGTCAAGAAACATGTTTTTTGCTTCTTCAACAGATGGTGTGATTGTCTTTCCATACGTTCCTTCAGTAATCACGGTTTCAACACGCTGAAAATCAGTGTGCGCGTGATTGAGCAGGTTTGTTCCAGAATACTTGTAGTCTCCGGTGTACACAAGGTTGTGAAAACCATCCCCAATATTCATGTGCGTGACCGCGCTTCCTAGAATGTGGCCTGCGTCAAAGAGGGTGATTCTAATATCAGGGGCAATGTCAGTAACAACACCATAATCAAGGGGAATAACATGTTTGAGCATTTCTTTTATATCAAGAATTGAATACAGCGCGTTTTTACCTTCCTTTTGTGCAATACCAATTGAGTCAATCTGCATCAAGGTCATGATATCGCGAGTTGGCTCAGTACAATACACAGGACCACGATACCCATA
Source organism: archaeon CG10_big_fil_rev_8_21_14_0_10_43_11 (assembly GCA_002763265.1). Taxonomy (NCBI): domain Archaea; species archaeon CG10_big_fil_rev_8_21_14_0_10_43_11. The sequence goes on from PEZQ01000002.1 coordinate 41,390, forward strand.
TTTGAAGAGCAGCGGCAGCAAACCGCTGTGGTCTGTGTGCGCGTGTGAAATAATAACCGCGTCCAATTTTTTAAGGTCTGCTTCACTTACTTCCAAGTGCGGAAACGCGTGTTCATCTGAGGCTACGTTGATTCCGCAATCAAGCATGATATTTGATTCAGGGGTTTGCAGGATAAAACATGAACGACCTACCTCGCGAGCCGCGCCAAGAAAGGAAATGCGCGCCCAATAATTTTTTTTGCGATGAAATCCAGAATAAATTTTTCTGCCAATTGAGTCAAGAAATTTTCTTCGATAGTCAGAATTCTTGAAGAGCGTGTGGCGAATGGTTTTAATAAGGTCTGATTTGATTGCAGGACTTCTTCGAAGAATCGGCGACCACAGGGTTTTCTTTTGTATTTCAGTAACAACTTCGCCTTTTCGGCCAATTACAAGACCTTGTTTTTTTGCTTCAATAACCACAATGCTTCGTTTTTCATCAAACCACAAATCTTCAACTTCAGCTTCTTTTGGAATGATGTTTCGAATCAACGTGTCTGCCTGCGCCACAGGTACAAGAATACTTTGGTCTGCTCTAATTTCAATGCGTTTTTTAACCTGCGTTACAACGGAGCGAATCGCATGGGTGTGATTAGTCACAAACTCTTTATTTTTTGAATAGAGCACGATATTTGCTCCCTCAAAAACGCTGTCGGCTATTTCTGCGTTTTTTGGTAGTAACTGTGTTACTCGTTCCAGAATTGGAAAACTCTCGTTTGCCATAATAGATAATACCCCTGAGCCAAAGGTCAAGAAGGCTCAATACATGAGGAATGTGAAAGGAGGATATCCAACAGTTATGCGGGTTGCTTTAAAAGCTTTTCGATTTCCTTTTTGCTGAGGAATTTTGTTCCTTTCTGGGTAATAATCGCAAGGGCAATACCATCTCCAGAGGCCATATCCCGTTGGATTGCAGCATGCACTGCGCGAACGGCAAGATGTGTAGCGCTTTGCTCGTCAAGGTCTTTTGAGTAATGGTCTTGCAAGACACCATACGCAAACACAGAACCAGAGCCAGTTGAGATAAATTCATCTTCAAGACGCGCGCCATCCGCGCCCAGCACGAACAATGACACGCCATGCGAGTCATAGCCGCCAAGAAGGAATTGCACGTAATAGGGCATGAACTGGTTTCGTCCGCCATACAACACGTGCGCGACGAGGTTTGAAAGTGATGAGATGCTGAGTTTTCGCTTGTTAGTTAATTCATAGAGTTTTGCCTCAGCACGAATGTAACGAAGAAGCATTTGCGCGTCACCAACACCACCGGCAATAGTTATAAGCGCGTTTTCAAATACTTCGTGGATTTTTTGCACGTTCTTGTGCGCAATCATATAACCCATTGATGCACGCTTGTCTGCAGCGAGAATCACGCCGTCTTTGAATACGAGTCCAACCGTTGTGGTGCCGGTCTTAAGTACGTCTTTTTGCTGTTCTTGCATTAAGTATCACCAGAAATTATTAAAGGTGTAACACGTAATACGGATTAAAATCATCTTTATAAATATTGCTATACTACACTTTTCTTGCACATGAATAAAACCATGCAAACACTCAAAAAAAAGGTAAACCTCAAACTCGTGTTTGGTGCGTTTGTAGCAATCATGTTTATCCTGCCAACCTTTGCAGGGTTTCTAAGCGCGCCCCAAACCACTGGAAGCGCAGTGAACACACTTGGTGCGCGCGTGATTGGTAGCGCGCAAGGCGGGTTTAACAAAACCGCAGAAGCACCTTTGTTTGAAAACAAAACATTAGTTGTGCTCTATTATGGCCAAAGCACGTGCGAGCATTGCCAATGGCAAAGGCCCATTCTTGAAGAGATTGCACAAGAAAATGAAAATATCACGCTCAGGGCCTATGATTTTGACAAAATAGCTCCGCAGGGCGCTGATTTGAACCGTTTTAACACATTCAATCCGGGCCAGTACATTCCCCTTGTCATCATTGGAAATGTTTATTTTAGAGCAGGCTCGGGCGAAGCATATGGTGCAGAAGTAGACAAAGCCGCCATACAAACGCTTATTAATGAACTTCTTGCAACACGCGCATAACTACTCGCACGCATGAATATAGGGTAAAAACGCACCACAGTATCACGCGCAACACCCCTTAATTTCCAGTGGAAAAGGAGTGAAACAAGTGTTTATAAAGCCGCTACGCGTGTTTCAACAACAAAAACCATGCAAGACAAGGATATATTCAAACTCAAAAAACTCCTCAAAAAACTTGAAGCAATCAGAGGAAGGGGAACTGAACTTATTAGTGTCTACATTCCTGATGAGTACAATATCAACATCATGAGCGACCAGCTCTCAACAGAACGAAGCATGGCAGTAAACATCAAGAGTAAATCAACTCGAAAAAATGTGCTGGCTGCTCTTGAAAAAATACTTGGGGAACTCAAAAAATACCAGAAAACACCGCAAAAGGGTATGATTATCTTTTGCGGCAACACAGGAGGAGACCGCGTTGACATTGAAATGTGGGTAATTCAGCCCCCTGAAAAACTTAACACAAAAATGTATCGCTGCGACCAAGTATTCTGGCTTGACCCGCTCAAAGACATGATTGCAGACAAAGAGGAATACCTTCTTGTATCAATTGACCGCTCAGAAGTGGGTTTTGGCATTCTCAAAGGAAAACACGTGGAACTGATTAATGTCACTGAATCCCACATCCCGGGGAAGATGCGGGCAGGTGGGCAGAGTGCTGCCCGATTTATGCGCGCGCGCCAAAGCATGAAAGAAGCATTTCTCAAAGACAGCGGGGACTTTATCAAAGAAGTCATGCTCAAACGCAAACTCAAAAAAATTATTCTAGGCGGACCCGGCCACATGAAAGAAGAACTTAATGATGCACGATATCTCTCCAACCACTTACAAAACGTCGTAGGTCTTGTTGACACCGGCTACGCAGGAGAAGACGGATTTGAAGAACTACTCCAAAAAAGCCAAGACCTTCTCAAAAATGAAGCACTTATGGAAGAAAAAGTCAGGCTCAATAAATTCTTCAGCCTGCTTGGCGCACGAAGCAGTAAAGTATCCTATGGCATGACCCAGACAAAAGCACTTCTTGAACAAGGTCTTGTTGAAGAAATATTTGTTTCAGAGAGTGTGGGTGATGACTTGATTGAAGAGATAAATGAAATTGCCCTTGCCCAGGGAAGCGCGATTCTTGTAGCATCCACTGAAACACGCGAAGGCGAATCCCTCAAACAAATAGGGGGTATTGGCGCAATACTCAGATATGCACTGTAAACTTAAAGCTTAAATACATATTTATGATAAAGAAGAACAGAAAATGGTGAAACAGACATGAGCAATGAAGGAGAAAAAAGACATGTTGAGCTGCACAGCATCAAAAAAGGAAGTTTTATGATTGTTGAAGGTGCGACCTGCAGAGTCACTGACATTCAAATGTCACGACCGGGAAAACATGGACACGCAAAAGCGCGCGTTACCGCAGTGGGAATTATAGACGGGAAAAAACGCGTATTTGTAAAACCAGGAGATGCGCGCGTTGAAGTACCCATTATCGGGAAGAAACAAGCACAGGTGTTAAACGTGCGTCAAGAAACAAAAACCATTGATGGAAAAGTTGAAATAACCCATATTGCAAATGTGATGGATCTTGAAAGTTATGAAACGTTTGACATGACCATTCCTGATGAGCTTGTTGACAAAGTGACTGAAGGAACGCAAGTCCTGTACTGGGAAGTTATGGGCTCAAAGCTTATGCAACGAATCGCATAAACAACAAAAACAAAATTAGTCTCTTTTTTTATGCCGCTACTTCGCGTGCGAGAGCAAGACCAATCTCAACGGGGTTTGGGTGCAAATCAAGACTACGCACCACTATTTCTTCGGTATTAGTATAACTGTTAGTCTGAATTCTGCCACTTGCGCGCACAATACGACCCATGACTGCCTTGCGCAAAGAGTCCATGTGCACTTGCAGGGATGAATCTGATTCAAAATCAGCGAACAACTTGTCAACTGATGACGCAAAAAGAGAGGCGGCAACATCACCAAAAAATATGCACCGATACACAAGAAGCCCGGTGTCAAGATTAACTGAAACAACCATGGATTTTTTAGGGGCTACAACACCATGCGTTGTGCACGCGCCTTCCTTGAAGCCGCGGTTACACTCCCCACACACATCAAAAAAACGAACTTGCGGAAACACATAGGTAATGGTACCAAGCACTACCTCACCCCCACCCTGATTAGAAGCCGAACCATTGCTCTGCGGAAACGCACCAAGCTCGGGCACAGACACACCCTCAGGATTAAGCGACAAACGGGAACGATTAGACAAATGAACTTCTACTAAATCATTGTTAATACGCGAATACGCATTAAGAATCTTAATGGTGTCACCAATAGAGATTTTTTTCTCAGAAATAAGGCGCGTTAACTCATTCCAGATAACAACACGCACAACACCAGACGCATCGCCGATCAAAAAACTTGCAACAGCCCCTTTTCGTCCTTTTGATTCAAATTCGCGAATAGGATACGTGGTTATAATGCGCCCCACAAGATTCACCGATTTAAGACCACCAGCAATGTCTTGAATCTGCGTGAAGTCCTCAGATTTTGAAGGAATAAATGAAATACCTTTCTCATTTGCAACAATAAACGCGGCACCTTCATCACTCACAAGTCCTTGCAGCTCATCTTTTTTCTTCTCAATAAGCCCAATAACCTCTGCTTTAGAGAGTTTTGAATCAGCCACTATTTTATCAACAATCTTATCAAAAGGAAGCTCCAGCATAGAAAGTATCACACCGCCTGTATTATTATAAGATTATATGTTATACATTACACGAGTTAGCAAAAAACAACAAAAAATATAACAACAAACACAGCAGGTATACTCTGATGAGAGGCAGACCCACACAATCAAAGGTGAGAAACCGTGTTTCAGCAATATTGCAGCATATGAATTCATCGTATGGGTATGACCTTTACAAGAAATATCGGATCCTTTTTGGAGCGGTGAAAATCAGGACAGTTTATTACAACCTGCGAAAAGGAGTGCTGCTCAACGAGTTTATGATAAGCGACATTAAACGGGAAGTAGGAGAATACACGTGGGGGACTGAAACCGAACGCGTATACTACACAAACGGACCCTACTCCAATCCGGTGCTGCTTGATGAAGTTCAAATTACTAAACTCAAAAAATTTGAACCCCATAACCCCACCATGGTGTCACAAGAGCAAATTGAACGCGTTATTGAAGAAGCAACCCAAGCAGTCCAGGGATACAGCAGGGAATTTAGAGAACTCAAAGTAGGTGTGCGCGTGCGAAAATATAAACAAATAGATGTGCAGCTTGAAAAACTGCGAAAATGGATTGGGAAAAATGATGATGACGCAAAAGAAACAATTCTAACACTCAAAGACACCCTTGCCCGCTATGAATACTAACTACCCCCCCACCCCTTTATTTCTTATGGAATTGTCTTGCAACAAACCGAGCGCGTAATTGCATTAAAAAAATATAGTGTCCTAAAACAGCAGGGCACACCATCAAACAACTCTTTGCTTTTGATACATCTTAAAAAAAAGGTAAAGACCTCAAAAAGTCCATATGAAATATGTTAGTAACCACAATAAAAAAGAAGTATAATATAATTACAATATTGTAAATAAATATTATTACAATACTATTATTATATTCCATCTGTTCCATAAGAAATGATGGTCTTGTTCCATACGCAAGCAGGGTTAACACCAACAACGCGCCCACTGTTTTTTCTGTTCCAGCGGAAAACAAGGGGTGGGGTGGTGTGTGGTATAGTAACGTTAATAAATGCTGAGCCTCCATAGGAAGATGAGGGGATGATGATAACAGCTCAACGGTCTCTTGATGATATTTTCAACACTTTTCTTGAGAATAAGAAAATATTTCGAAATAAAGAGTCACTCACCGAACGTTACACTCCTGAGACAATCCCTCACCGGGATAATGAAATCCACCAGCTTGCAACTATTTTTGCACCTTCTCTTCGTCTTGAAAAACCTTCAAATGTTCTTGTGTTTGGAAAGACCGGCACGGGAAAAACACTTTCAGTAAATCACGTTCTTACCTTTATGTCCCAAAAAGCAGCATTGCAGGGTATTCCGGTTTCCATTGTGTATGTAAACTGCAAAATGAAAAAAGTAGCTGACACAGAATATCGTCTTATTGCTGAATTTGCCCGTCAGTTTGGTGTTTCAGTTCCCCCCACCGGTCTTCCTACTGATGAGGTGTACAATCTCTTTTATGAATCAGTTGACTCAAAAAAACAAGTTATTGTGCTCATCCTTGATGAAATAGACCACCTTATCTCACGCGCGGGCGATGATATACTCTACAACCTCACCCGTATTAATTCTTCTCTTAAAAACGCGCTGGTCTCCTTTGTGGGCATTAGTAATGACTTGCGTTTTACTGAACACCTTGATGCACGCATAAAGTCAGGCCTGGGTGAAGAAGAGATTATATTTTCACCCTACAACGCGTTGCAATTGCGAGATATCCTCAAAGAACGCGCGCTCCAATCATTTTATGAGGGCGTTATTGAAGATGGGGTGCTTGCAAAATGCGCGGCATACGCTGCTCGCGAGCATGGAGATGCGCGGCGCGCGCTTGATTTATTACGCGTTGCAGGCGAGCTCTCTGAGCGCGAAGCATCTCCTAAAATCCTTGAGCTTCATATTGACCTTGCTGATGAGAAAGTGGAAAAAGACCGTTTATACGAAGCCGTTATCAGGCAGCCCAAACAAAGTCAGCTCGTTACCTATGCTATCATGGCATATTACGAGGAGCAGGACACGCCTGCTTTCACTGGTGATATTTATTCCATCTATAAAGGCCTTTGCGAATCCCTCGGAATAAAACCCCTTACCCAGCGCAGAATTTCAGACTTGATTACTGAACTCGATATGCTGGGAATAATCAACGCCAAAGTGATCTCCCACGGCCGCTATGGGCGAAAGCGGGAGATCACCCTCTCCCTACCCCCCAACACCTTTAGCAAGTTGCAGCTTCTTCTCAAAAATGAGCTGGAATCCTGAGAAGAACTGCTACCCCTCTTGCAAAGTGAATCTTCTCAAAAACCCGCGCTTCGGCGTTGATTATTCAAATACGCACTAGTCGCCACAATCATTTTTTTATAGCCTCATCAGGTGTGTTCGCATACCTTCCCGTATTGCTCTTGCCGGTGTTTGTTTAGATGAAAAAAATTCTTGACCATATGAAACTCAAAGGATATCTCCCTAGTCCCGAGCTTCTCAAACTCCCTGAATCTGAGCTCACTCGCTTTGTTGAAACACTCACTCCCGCGTCAGGAATGAATATCCTTACTCAAGACCTGTACACTAAATACAAACAGCAAAATCCGGCCACCAAAAAAATTGATTTAGGCTCGTCAAAAGTTGAAATAATCCGTTCGTTTGGACTCAATAAATCTGTGAGTTCTACTAATAGTTTTGTTTCATTTTACAATTATCGTTTTGCGCGACTCAGCGAGTTTGTTAAGCGACGCCCGGAAATGCAGAGTGCTGTCTCAATTAAACACCTTTCTGACACAAATGCGTCTGGTGACGTCAAATTTGTGGGAATGATTGTTGATATTAGGTACACCAGTAATCAAAACGCAATTCTTGAAATTGAAGACCCCACCGGAGGGACGCGCGTTCTGGTTGCAAACAGCAAAAAAGAACTTTTCTTAAAAGTCAAAGAACTCGTGCTTGATGAAGTAATTGGTGTTATTGGTTCGCGAAAAGGAAATATTGTGTTTGCAAACGACCTTGTTTTTCCTGATATTCCGTCTTCATTTGAATACAAACGCGCGCCGGATAATGTGACTGCCGCGTTTGTTTCTGATGTGCACATCGGTTCAGTTGATTTTTTGCCTGATAAGTTTCAAAAATTCATTGACTGGACGCGCGGGCGTGTGGGCACTGAAAAGAACAAAACTGATGCAGAACGATTGGCATACGTGTTTGTGACAGGTGACCTTGTTGATGGTGTGGGTATCTACCCAAACCAGGACGAAGAACTGAATATCAAAGATATCTACGCACAGTATGATGCCTTTGAAGAATATATCAAACAAATCCCCGACCACATCAATGTTATTATGTGCCCTGGCAATCATGACGCAGTTCGTCTTGAAGAACCTCAGCCAGTTCTTGGCGCAAATTTGCTCAAAACTCTTTGTCAATACAAGAATGTCACGCTTGTTTCAAACCCATCTTTTCTTACTATTCATGGTATTGACGGGTTTTCCGGGCTCAAAACCCTTATGTACCATGGTTACTCCCTTGACCATTACTGTGCTGAAAATGAATACATACGAAACAAGGGGGGTTATGACAATATTGGTTTTGCTATGGAGTTCTTGCTGCGAAAACGCCACCTTTCTCCAACACACTCTGCGTCCCCCTTTATTTCAGGTTCAGAAGACAGTCTTATTATTGACCCTGTTCCTGACATTTTTGTTGCAGGCCACACCCACAAAGGTGCGGTGCACAAATACAAGCACATTGATGTGCTGAGCTCTTCATGTTTTCAAAAAGCAACGAGTTTTCAAGAAAAACTAGGCCACCACCCAAACCCCGGCGTTGTTCCGCTTCTCAACCTTAAAACACGCCACGTGACGGTGATGGAAACATAGTGCACTATGTGCTAAACAAACGTTTTTATTCAATTGAACATTTCGAATCAACACTATGGTTGTCGCATCACCGGTGATGCAGGAATATTTTGCCACTCTTGAAAAACAAGCCCTTGTAGAGTATGAACTTGCCCGCGCTGCGCGCAAAAAAGGACGTGACCCAAAGCCTCATGTAGAGGTTACCCTTGCGCGAAACATTGGCGAGCGAATTGAAGGGCTTATTTCAGCACTCTACCCTACGATTGCAAATACCGGGCTTGCAAACGCAATTCTTGAACTTGAACATAAATATGACCAAGGCGATTGGCGCGTTGCGTTTGCTATTGCAAAACAGTGCGCTCATGGCGTGTTTATCACGCTCAAATCACGCGAGGAGTATATGGACCTTGGTACGCGAGTGGGTCTTGCGTATCTCACTCAAGGAACAGTGTCTGCACCTCTTGAAGGTATTGTGGGTATTAAAGCAAAGAAACGCAAAGATGGCAAAGAGTATTTAGCCGTATATTATGCGGGCCCAATTCGTGCAGCAGGAGGAACTCCTATGACTGTTTCTGTGGTGCTTGTTGATTACTTGCGTGAATTACTTGGCTATGCTGAATATGACCCTACTGATGATGAGATAAAACGCTACTACCATGAGCTTGAGATGTATAATGACCGCGTGTCGCGATTGCAATACTTTCCTTCTCAAGAGGAAGTCCAGTTTCTTGTGAAAAACATGCCCATTGAGATTAATGGTTCGCCAACATCCAAACGTGAAGTTTTGATTTACAAAGATGTGGAGCGCGTTGAAACCGCCCAAATTCGTGGGGGTATGTGTCTTGCCCTTGCTGAAGGTGTTGCTGGTCGCGCAAAAAAATTGTGGGGCGGTCTTGCACGTTTTACTGATTTTGATTTTTCGCGCTGGGATTTTCTCAAAGAATTTCTTGATTTGCAAAAAAAACAGTACGCGCACGCTGAAAATGACACTAATGAAACACAAGAAGATACAGGGATTAAAGTAAAACCCTCGTTTAAATATCTTCGCGACGCGGTTGCAGGCCGCCCGGTGTTTTCATTTCCCTCACACCCCGCAGGATTTCGCATACGCTATGGTCGAACCCGCGTTTCAGGGGTGGAAGCATATGGATTTAACCCGACAACCGGGTTTGTGCTCAATAAATTTCTTGCTATTGGTACGCAGCTCTCTATTGAACGACCTGGAAAAGGTTGTACGGTCACTACGTGTGAAGTTATTCGCGGACCAGTTGTTAAACTCACCGCGGGTGATGTGGTGCGCGTTGATACTATGGAGGTGTATGAAAAGCACAAGTATGACATTGCTGAAGTTCTTTTCCTTGGCGATGTTTTGGTTAATTTTGGCGCGTTTCGCGAACACAAACATGTTCTTGTACCTTCACCTTTTGTTGAAGAATGGTGGGCTCTTGAACTGGAATCAAAAGCGCCTGATTCAGCACTTGCCGAGCGCTTTGTTAAAAGCCCCTTTCAAGAAATAGGGTACGATGAGGCAAAAGCGATTTCACGAAAATTTGACATTCCTCTTCACCCTTCTTTTACGTTTCACTGGAACCTCCTCTCTGCTGATGACCTGCGCATTCTTGTTAATGCTGTTTGCGCGCCAACCCCGCTGCAGCTTGCCCGCACAGACAATCTTACCCTTAAAGCATCAAACGAGCTTAAGCGCGTGCTTGAAACCGCGCTTATTCCTCATCGGGTATCTCCAGGTGTGCTGATTGTTGAACATGATAATGCGCGTGCACTTCTTGATACTCTTGGGGGTGAAGATGGTTTTGATGCAATTACTACGGCGCTTGCCCGTGACAACGATGCATCTATTTTGCGCGCGAAGAAATCCGCGCTTACTATTCTTAACACGGTCGCCCCTTTTGCGCTTCGGGATACTGCCGGTTTCACGCTTGGCGCGCGCATGGGCCGCCCGGAAAAAGCAAAAATGCGAAAAATGACTGCGTCACCGCATATGTTGTTTCCTGTTGGTGAGCAAGGTGGCCGTTTTCGCTCGCTTAATTCAGCGTTTGAGCAGGGTTTTATCCTATCTGATTTTCCGCTTCGCTATTGCGACGCGTGCAGTTCCATGACTTTTCTTAATGTGTGTGAAAAATGCGGGGCAATTACAAAACACTGGAACACCTGCCGGCGCTGTAAGACAAGCACGTCAGATACGTTTCACTGCCTTCCTCACAAAGCGCTGAGCCCTGAAGAAAAAGAAAGTTATCGCACATCGCCATTTGAGCGGCGCGCAATTGACACCACGGCCCTTGTAAATTCTGCACTTGAAAAGCTGAGGGTTCTTGACACTAACACGCTTGGCAATGGTTTTTCAACACTTAATTTTCTTGTCAAAGGGGTTAAAGGCGTGACAAATGAAACAAAAACCATGGAGATTATTGAAAAAGGCATTCTTCGCGCAAAAAACAACGTGTTTGTGAACAAGGATGGGACTATGCGTCTTGATATGACGCAGTTACCGGTCACACACTTTAAACCAATTGAGATAGGCACATCAGTAGCGCGGCTCACTGAGCTTGGATACACCCACGACATTTCAGGCAAACCCCTCTCACACGCGCAGCAAATTCTTGAAATTAGACCGCAAGACATCATACTTCCCGCGTGCCAGGAACTTCCTGAAACAGACACGCGAAGAGACGTGCTTAATATCACCCGTTTTCTTGATGGATTACTCAAAGCAGTCTATGGACTTGATGCGCACTATGCAATTACACGCACAGATGACCTTGCAGGTGTGCTCTGCATCGCGCTTGCGCCTCACACATCAGCAGGCACATTATGTCGCATTATTGGTTTTTCAAAAACACAAGGCGGGCTTGCTCATCCTCTCTTGCATGCTGCAACACGTCGTGATTGCGATGGGGATGAAGTTGGTTTCATGTTATTGCTTGATGCATTCATCAATTTTTCTCATGATTACTTACCAAATCAGCGCGGCACAAAAAACATGGATTGCCCGCTTGTTCTTGCACTGTCACTTGACCCCTCAGTTATTGATGATGAAGTATTTAACATGGATGTGGTCTGGCAGTATCCCCTCTCATTTTATGAAGACACACTTGTGTTCAAAGAACCGTCAGAGGTCAGCTTACGTGTTGTTGAAAACTTGCTTGAAACGCCTGAACAATTTGAGGGATATGGCTACACGCACCCGGTTGATAACTTTAACAACGGCATTCGCGTAAGCGCGTACAAAACATTACCCACTATGGATGATAAGGTTGAAAAACAAATGGATTTGGCCTTTAAAGTGCGCTCTATTGATGTTGCGCAAGTTGCAACCCTTGTTATTGAAAAACATTTACTTCGTGATATCAAAGGTAACTTGCGAAAATTTTCTTCACAAGGCTTTCGCTGCATTGCATGCAATGAAAAGTTTCGCCGCGTCCCGCTTCGGGGTAACTGCACGCGGTGCAGCGGAAAAATTGTTCTTACTATTCATGAAGGAAGCGTGCTCAAATACGTGAACCAGTGTCTTGACTTGTCCTCACACTATAAGGTGAACACATATCTTAAACAATCCATTGACGTGCTTCGCCAGCGTCTTGAAAGCGTGTTTGCCCAGGACCCTGAAAAACAAGAAAAACTTAGCAACTTTTTTACATAGCGCGCAGTACATACCCTATGAGGGTTGGCACAATAAGACAACCCATAGCATGACTTTTCATACTTTTTGAGCGAATCGCAACGCGTGAAATAAGAGCACCGCTCACGCACACCACTACACCAAGCACGCCGTTTGATACGAAGTTAAGCATGAGTATCGCAAAAACAACTATGCGCACAAGATGTCCATAGTTAAGGGTTGCAATGTGTTTGATAATACGCGTGCCAAAACGCAGACACACAAAGAAACTAACTACCGCGCTCAAAAAACCAGCCACAAACAAAAACAACATGCTTTGCGCACTCAGTACAAAGAATTCCTGCATGATAACAAGCACACCGCTTCGCGCGCTTCCTGCAAAAAAGAGCGTAAGAAGAGAAATAAACACATCAGCAACATTAATTGCGCCAAGCCTGACGAGAAACTCATTTTCATCTTTTTTTGAATAAAGCACTACACTTGCTTGTGTTGGCCCAATCGCAGGCACAACCCCCAGTATAATACCGCTTACCACGCCAAACACGCCTGCTTTGAGCAAGTCTTTTTTCTCAAGAGGAAGTCCATAACTTTCACGCTGCAAAACAGGTTGTGTGCGCTGGTGCTCCCACATAATACCAAGACCAAAAAGCCCGCTAAACAAGCTGAGCAAAGGAAAACTAAGCGTGCTGTTAAGTGCAAAAAGACCGAGTATGCCACTTGCAAAGAACACAAACAGCGCTTCTTTTTTTGCATCCAAAAAAAGCAAATGCGCGCTAATGCCTGCAAGCAAAATCCACGCATAGTCCGCAAGAAAGGTGAACAATACGGGAAGCACAACACCTAATACTGGAGTGAGTGCAAGAAACGCGCTTGTGCCAACAAGCCCGCCAAATGCGGTTAATTTCAAGGCGCGCACACCGCTTCCTTCAAGAAACATTCGATTTCCAGCAAAGGTTGAAAGCGCGCTTGACTCTTCTCCTGCACCAAAAACGATTGCTGGAATAAAATCAAAAAAATTGTGCGCCACACTCATACTCATCAAGAACACAGCAAACACAAGGTTGCCTTCAAACAGGCTTACAAGTGAGAGCACAAACGCGACGGTATTAATATGCAAGCCCGGTACGATGCCAGTGACTATTCCGGTAAGTGCTCCTGCAAGTATTGCACCAAAAAACAATATCACGGTTGTGCGTGATTTTTTTTTGTTGATATTTATAGTTTTATGTGCTTTGAAGTATCAACGTGAGAAATGTGCTCTTTGAGAAGCGCAACTGTTTTTCTCAGTAAACGTGTGGTAGTGTCAACTTCAAGAATTCTGTGACCCCGGTCAAACGCGTCTGCGCCGCACACATTCATGATTTCAGATTCAAGATTATCTGCAATTTTTTGTTTTGAATACCCACGCGCTTCAAGACGCTTTTTTAAGACGCGCGGCGCGCAACGCACTACAATGCATACATCACCTATGCGTTTAGGTGCGTAATGGGATAAGTGAGAATCAATAACTCCTTCTCTGGCACCAAGCATGGTTTCGAGTTTGTCTTCATCAATTACAAGCGTGCCATCCCTGTCTTTTGAGTCAATGAGTTCAGAACATTTTTTAATAAGCGCGTTTACATCAATGTAGACAAGACCAAGCGTTTTTGCAAGGCGTTTTGCAATGCTTGTTTTTCCTGCGCCGGGTGTTCCTGTTACCATAACTCTCATAGTTAGACCTCAATAACAATGCCTCGTGGTCCGGCATTAATAACGCGTGTTGTTCCTATGATTTCTTCTTGTTCAAATGTTTCGTGCAGGTGTCCGCATAGTGCAAGGGTTGGCTGCAATTTTTCAATCATGTTCCTCACCGCTCTGCTTCCTGCATGAAATCCAATATTATCCAGTGTTGTGCCATGGGGAGGTTCGTGCACAACCATGACTTTTTTTGATAATCCTTCAAGCGAGTTATGCGCTTTTTCAAGCATGTTTTCAATGGTTTTATCATCCTCGGCACAAAACCCCAATTGGGTTGCAGCGCATCCAAAAAAGCCTACATCACCAATCTTTGTCGAATACCCATGCAAGTGCTTTACTGTTCCTTCATATGCCCGCGCAAAAAAATCAGTTGTTGAAATTGGCTCATGATTGCCTGGAATCAAAAGCACATACAAACCAGCATCAGCAAAGGGCTTGAACAAGCCATCAACTTCCATATTAAAGAAGGTGATATCTCCGCATAAGACAACTGCATCAACTTTTTCGCGTTTTGCCTTTGCAACAAGACGTTTTACTGCGCGCACGTCTCCGTGAATGTCTGATGCTGCAAGGATGCGCGTCTTTTTTTCCATCATGTAACAACGCGAGGGTCACTGCTTTTAAACGCTTTGTTTTACAATTCTAAGAGCACGCCTTGTTTTCCTAAGCTGATAAGTGTTGTTCTTCCAAAAATGCTTACTTTTCCTGCGTTTTCATGGATATGGCCGGCAAGCACCATAAGCGGCTCTTCTTTTTCAATAAAATCGCGCAACGCCCTGCTTCCCGTGTGTGTTCCTGAACGCGTGGTGTCAATGCCTGTTTTGTAGGGTGGGGCGTGGCTTGCAATAATCAATTTTTTTGCGCCGTGTGCAGTCTCTAAAACACGTGTTATCTCGTTTTCAGTGCGTTCTCCGGGCGTGCCAAATGGGGTGGGGTTGCTGTATCCAAGACCAAAAAATGTGTAATCCTCCAATGTTTTGAGCGTGTCATGAAACCACGTAAAACCATACTGTGTGCATACGCGTTTGACATCTTTTGCGCGCTCATTGTTTCCGGGCATGACCCACAATTTTTCTTTAAGCGGTGCGAGTGCGCGTGCAATTTCTTCAAGACCTTCTTCTAAATCAGTAAGGTCTCCTGCAAGAATGAATACATCAGCATCCATACGTATGATTTCTCTTGTGCGCTCAAGGTCAACGTGAATATCTGAAAACGCAAACACTTTCATGGGGTATCACAAGTACAGAGAAATGTCCACTCCATCCTCAATAAATTGGGCAATTCTCTCACCAAGCCCTCCTTTTTTTGACACGCGAATCGTTCCTTTTCTGCTCACAACCGCATCAAAAATAAAGGCGTCATCTGCATAAAATGACACGTTCCTGCCCTTTGCGCTCTTTTTAAGTTCAAAATAGTAATAGTTTTTATCATCATGCATGCCATACTTGACCTGCGCGCCACGTGGCGCATTTGGCGTTTCTTCTGTTTGTTCGCCTTTTTCGTGGTTGTCACGGTCTGTTCGTACATCAATGCGCACACCCAATTCTTTTTCAAGCTGTTTGACGTTTTGTCCTTCTCGTCCAATAATGCGTTTTGCTCCGGCACTGTCTGTTTTCACAATAACTGCGTTGTTTCCAACAAGTTCAACATCTGCAAAACTGTTTTTTGGAAGGTTTTGTCTCACCTTTTGTGCAATATTGGTTTCAACCATTTTGGTGATACCTGTTTTTTGCTGTTTTTTTACGGGCACCACTACGGTTTGCTCGCCATAGGTATAGAGTTCGTAGAGCAAAGTTTTTGTTACAAAATCACGCACTTCAACAACCGGGCGGGCAAGGTCTGCTTCAATCATGCCTGACGGAACTTTGACGGTCATAACCAGTTCAAGCACTTGGTGAATTTGGCCGCCTTGTACAAACACAACAGTGTCAAGAACAGAGGGTATCACGCCAAGTTCAATTCTCCCAATAAATCGCTGAATTGCGTCAATTGGCGTAGTTGAGTGAAGCACTCCAACCATACCAATGCCTGACAAGCGCAAATCACTGTAGAGGCTGAAATCCTTTGTGTCGCGCACCTCATCAAAAATAGTGTAGTCTGGGCGCGAGAGCAAAAGAATGTCATGAATTTCAGAGCTGGTTCCGAAATTTTTTGAATACTGCGTGATTGCCGGCTTCAAATCAAGGTCGCGCGGTGATTCAACCGTTTTTACAATTTTTCCTTTTCCTTCATAGAACTCAGCAAGTCCGCGTGCAAACGTTGTCTTTCCCGAACCAGGACTTCCTGCAATAAGAATACCTTCTGCTTTTTGTTCAAAACGCTCAACAATTGCGGGGTCAAGCTTGTAGTCTGTTAATTCCAATTGCACAAGCGGGCGTACTGCGGTAATTTCAAGACCATCACTAAAGGGCGGTCGCGTAATAACAATACGTATATCTGCATATTGTACAATAGTCGAATATTTTCGGTCAATCTCAATAAAAGTATCATCAAAAAAATGTGTTTTTAAGATGATTTCATCAATCAGATCTTTCATTCGTGCTTTTTCAAGAATATCACTTGACGCCGCAATAAATTCAAATTCACCGGGCTTGCCTTTCTTAACGTAGGGTTCTACACCTTCTTTGAGATGAATGCTCATTGTATGCTCATCAAAATAGTCTTCAATGCCAAGACGCTTGTCAACTTTCTTGTCTTCGCGAAGCACCATGACTTCCATGCCCATTGCTTTAGCTGTTTTTCCCTGTACTACATCACCCGTCACAAGCGTTGCTTTTCGCTCCCACGCAGCGTCACGTATCATTGCATCAATCTCGCCTGAACGTGCGCGTTTGATTTGCGATTCACTGGGGCGCTGGCCAACATACTCAATTGCAATTGCGCCTTTTGCAGCAAGCTCGTTTAAGCGCGTCAATTCCTCAAGACCGCGAAAACCTGTTTCACGGCCAAAATTTGCCTGATGTTCAATTTCGCCAATAACTGCTTTATGAATTATAATCGTTCCTGAAACTTTTTTTTCAGAAATCAATTTAGTAAGCATGCCTTCAATAACCACTGACGTGTCAACAAGAAATGTCTTTTCCTTTGCTGTCATACACTATCTTACAAAAAGCTCGCACTTAATAAACATTCTTCAGAAAAGAAAAAAAAACACAAGAGGCAAAGTGCCTCTTAGGTTGCATTCTTGATTATTTTCTTCCCGTTCATGTAGGTCACGAGCACATCTGGAATCTTGATTGAACCGTCTTTTTGCTGGTATGTTTCAATTACCGCAATCATTGTTCTGCTTGTTGCAATTGCCGTGTTATTGAGCGTGTGCACATACTCTTTTGGCGGTTTTCCAACACCTTCACGATACTTGGTGTTTAAGCGCCGCGCCTGATAATCAGTGCAGTTACTATTTGAGCCGCACTCACGATACTCATTGTCTGAACCTAAATATTCTGTGTCATACTTTTTTGCAGCAATAGGTCCAAGGTCGCCTGTGCACACATTGACCACGCGGTAGGGGATGCCCAGTGCCTGATAGAGGTCTTCTGCATTTTTTTGTAATTCTTCATGGTATTTCCATGAATCTTTGGGAAGACAAAAAATGAATTGCTCAACTTTGTTGAAATGATGCATGCGAAACAATCCTTTTGTGTACTTACCATGACTGCCCACTTCTTTTCTAAAACACGGGCTTACACCAACAAATTTGAGTGGCAACTCTTTTTCTAACACTACTTCATCTTTGTACATTGTGCCAATTGCGTGCTCGCTTGTTGCAATAAGATACGTGTCATCTCCTTCAATCTTGTACATAACCTCTTCAAAATCGTCGAGTGAAACCACGCCTTCGTAGGCATTTCTGCGCAGCATTAAGGGGGGATAAATAAGCGTGTATCCTCGCTTGCGAAGAAGGTCAATTGCAAAGTGCTGCAGTGCCCGATCAAGAAGCACAAGGTCATCTTTTAAGTAGACAAAACTTGCGCCTGCTGTTTTTGCCGCGCGCTCTTCATCAATAAGGTTAAGCTCTTTGAGCACCTCTAAGTGATTTTTTGCTTCAAAATCCCGCTTTGGCACGGTTCCCCACCTGCGTACCTCAATATTATCATTTTCATCTGCGCCATAGGGCACGGAATCATGAATCAGGTTTGGAATGCGCATAAGAAGCAGTCGTCGTTGGCTAAAGAGCATGTCAACTTTTGCCTGGGCGCGCGTGATATCATCATTTACTTTTTTCATTTGTGCAATTTTTTCTTTGTCTTTTCCTTTGCTTGCAGCAAGCTCGCGAGAAACGGTGTTTCTCACATTGCGTAATTCTTCAAGTTTTTTTGTTCCTGCTCGCCACTGCTCGTCTTTTTTGAGCACTTCATCAACCATTTTTGGAAGTTCCGGGTTTTTTCTGCGCGCAAGATTTTGTTTTATCAGCTCAGGCTCTTGCCTGATGCGTTTTATGTCAAACATAGTTGTACCCCACATATGGTGTGTTTATATTCAAGAATATGACAAAGAATTGGTTGAGTCATTCTCCAGACAGGCGGGAATCACATCCGTGAGTCATATCAAAGACTTCACACGCACACACTTTTTAAATATTACTATCCCCTATCAGGGTATGCGCCTTTTTCTTGCAATTACCCTTCCAAAAGAATATGCACACGCAATTTCACGCATTCCTCTCACACCTTTTGCAGGCAAGCGTGTTGAAGAAGAAAACTACCACATTAACCTGCACTTTTTTGGTGAGGTTGCTGACGAAAAGCCCATTATCAAAACGCTTGAAACTATTTCATTTAAGGCGTTTCCACTGGAAATAAAGGGGTTTTCCGAGTTTCCTTCAAAACAACATCCGCGTGTGGTGTTTCTTGGTGTTTTTTCTCCGTTTCTTCTTGAACTTCACAAAAAAATAGTGTCAGCACTCCATCTTAGTGAAGACAGACCATACACGCCACACCTCACGCTTATGCGCGTTTCTAAAACAAACACAAAACTCGCGCAGGCATTTTTTAAAACACCGTTTCACGCGCCTTTTCTCGTGTCATGCTTTTCACTTTTTAAAAGCACACTCACACCGCAAGGACCGCGTTATTCTGTTGTTAAACACTTTTGTGCACACTAATTATTTTAGTCTGGTAGCGTCTTGTTTGGTATATCCAATTTTTGGATTACTTAAAACGAAAAAGAGAGAGTGGCATCGTCCTAACGGACATTTTTCCTTTTACTTCGTAAAAGCATGTATAGGAATGTGCGTCAAGATAGTCTTTTTCTGCGAAAACAGAAATTTTAGTGGGGGGATTTCCTAACCAAATGTCAAAACTTTATCTGATTCTTCAACTAACTTTAACAAATCTTTCATGGTTGAAATTGGACAAACTTTACTGCTTTCTTTTTCTCTTGATTTTAGGCAAGTTCCACAAGCCAATATCTGTCCCTTGTTTTCAAGAAATAAATCAGTCTGTTCTTTTGCATTATATTTTTCATTTTTAATCTCTTCAATTTCAACTCCTTTATTTATTAAGAAAACTTTTACTTTGTGATTTGCTTTTAATGAGGTGCTTCCAAATCTAAAAGCATTCCAGACAACTTCGGGTTCATTTGTACCTATAACAATTCCAATTTTCATTTAAATCACCTGTTTAATTCTTTTCTCATTTCCTCAAATTGTTTTTTACTTATTTCTCCTTTAGCATATCTTTTCTGTAAAATATTAACTGGAGTCTCATGCATCCCCCAATTTTTTGTAAATTTATAAATCAGCCAAACCATCAGTGCAATTGCGCCTATTAAAAAAATCAGCCAGAGTATATTCCAAAAACTATTATACCCATAATATGTGGGATAGTTTCCCATCATTCCAGAACCACTCATATTCATCATGCCTCCACCCATCAATCCTCCAACATCTTCATTACAATAAAGCCGTTTTGCCATGTTGATATGTACTTGTCTTAAACTTTCAGAACCCTCTCCACCCATCATGTTATCCCTCATCTCATGGGCTTCGCCAGTATGCATTTGCTCCATATAATAATCACCAAAGGATTCAAGTTGTTCATCTGTAAGTTTATCACAACTAATTCCAGAATCTATAAGTTGTTTTGTTTCATTAAAATCATGTTCGTGAGCAAAAACTAAGCTGACGCTTAATAACAACATACCGAAAATCAGAATTGTGAATATTTTTCTCATTTTTTTATCTCATAACCCGTAACAATATCTCCATTTTTCTTTAATCTTTCAGCCAAAACGTCTCTTATTATATCAAATGCTTTGATGATTTTCGGATTTGTAAGTCTGTAATAGATATTCTTGCCTTTCCTGTCTGTTGTAACAATTCCTTTGGATTTCATAATTGACAAATGCTGGGAGATATTGGCTTGACTTAGTTTTGTCTTTTTTATCAATTCTGTTACTGATAATTCTTTATCTTTCAATAAATTCAATATTTCCAACCTTGTTGAATTTGAAAATACTTTGCACATTCCAGCATGAATTTCATACCGTTCTTTCATATTATTATATTAGAATAATCTAATATTTAAATATCTTCCAATCATTAAACGGAAATCCCCCCGTCCTGTGGACATTTAGTCTGTTCTCAAAAATCAAAGATTTTTGGAACCCCAAAAAAGCTAAGCTTTTTTGATGGCTACGCAGAAATTGATATAGCCGGCAAAAACTACGGCACTAACTGGATTTTTGGCAGTAAGAAAACTCTGCGCTCCCTTTGGTTGGTTGGGGCGCTGCGCTTTTGTCGCTTCACTCCTCACTCTCGTTTAATAGGCATTAACCGAGAAATTGCTCGGCTTGCAATTTCTCCAAATTCACTTTTTCAGCTCTGTTCCGCTCTCTTCGGTCGCTCCACGAGGGAAAAGTGAACTTCCCTTAAGCCCAATGTTATATGAACCAAAACAACCTAACTCAATTAGTTAATTACGTGCCGCAATTAAACGCACATACCTGAGCAGTCTCACTTTTTTTCCAAAAGAGTTAAATGAGTTTCATTGCGCGTGAGTACGTAATGGCAACACTTATCATTGCAGAAAAACCAAATGCGTGCAAAAAAATTGTTGAAGCCATTGCTGACACGTACCAAACAAAAAAACGCGGGGGCGTTGCGTATTATGAGTTTGTGCGCAAAAACAAAACATATTACGCAGTTCCTGCAGTTGGACACTTATTTAATCTTACGCATAAGCGCGGCGCGCGAATCCCTATTTTTGATGTTTCATGGGCGCCGTCACACACGCTTAGTGACGCGTCAGCGTTTACTAAAAAGTATTTGGATAATTTTGTTAAACTTAAAAAATCAGTTAAAGACATTATTGTTGCAACTGACTATGACATTGAAGGGTCAGTTATTGCCTTTACTATCCTTGAAAACGTGTTTGGAAAACACGACGCAAAACGCATGAAATTCTCAACACTCACAAAAGAAGATTTAGTGCACGCGTTTGACCACATGCATGACCACATTAACCGCGGATTTGTGAATGCAGGCGTGCTTCGCCACCACCTTGATTACTTTTGGGGTGTAAACGCGTCACGCGCTCTTATGAACTCAATTAAAGAAGCCGGCCGTTTTCGCATTCTTTCAATAGGTCGCGTGCAAGGTCCAACACTCAAACTCTTGTATGACCGCGAAAAAGAAATAGAACAGTTCATTTCCACAACCTTTTTTGAACTCTCTTTTACTTACAAAGGCGTTGTTTGCGAGCACGCTCATACAATTTTAGAAAAACAGGAAGCAAAAAAACTCTTTAACAAAGTCAATAAAAAAGTTGCGGTTGTTACTAACATTACGGTGTCAGACCAACACCTCACCCCTCCTGAACCGTTTAACCTCACTACGCTGCAAACAACCGCACACCGCGTGTTTAAGTTCTCACCAAAAAAGACACTTGACCTTGCCCAATCTCTCTATGAACACGGTCTTATATCATATCCCCGAACATCTTCGCAAAAACTTCCCCTAAGTATTGGATATGAAAAAATACTCAAAAAACTCGCAAAAATAAAAACATACGCGCCGCTTTGCGAGTCACTTCTCAAAAAAACACTCAAGCCGCGTGAGGGGAAAAAAACAGATCCCGCACACCCCGCGATTTATCCAACTGGCGAGCTTGTTGACGTTTCAGGTGCTGAGAAAAAACTATATGACCTTATTGTGCGCCGATTTTTTGCCGCATTTGGCGAACGCGCAGTAAAAGAACTTACCAAAATCGCATTTGACGTGTGCGGGGTTGATTTTTACGCGCATGGTCACACTATTAAAAAACCAGGATTTCTCACCTATTACGCACCCTATGATGGGGGTCAGGAGAAGCTGCTTGAGCATTTTGAGGTTGGACAACGCATCACTCCAGATTCATTTGAAAACGCGCAAAAACAAACCAAACCCCCGTCACGGTATTCGCAAGCATCACTTATTCATATGCTTGACAAACGAGACCTTGGCACAAAAGCAACACGAACGGGTATTATCAAAACACTCTACGACCGTGGCTATCTGGAGGACACCAACATTCATGTCACCGAGCTTGGCATGACGGTTGTTGATATTCTCAAAAAGTATTCGCCTAAACTCGTGTCAATTGAGCTGACAAGCGAGACTGAGAAAAACATGAAACTTGTTGAATCGCACAAGCGAAATAAGGATGCTGTGTTAGAGGACGCAAAAACGCATCTTGTGGACATACTCAATGATTTTAAAAAACACGCAAAAAGCATTGGCAGCGAGCTTGCAAAAGCAGTTAAAGAAGACAGTGCGCTTGGACCCTGCAGCGCGTGCGGTCAGGACTTGCGTGTTATTCATTCACGCAGAACCGGTAAACTCTTTGTTGGCTGTAGCGGGTATCCAAAGTGCACAAACAGTTATCCCCTGCCCCAGCACGGTTTGGTAAAAAACGTGCACAAGGCATGTAAAACCTGCACGTCGCCGCTTGTCTTGCTTATTAAAAAAGGCAAACGCCCCTGGCAGCTGTGTATAAATCCGCAATGTCCTACAAAAGAAGAATATGAAAAAAAATTAAGACCAAAAACTGATTAGTTTATACATCCTTTGCTGCAAGCTTGATATCCTCTTCTTTGATGGTTTTTCTTCCAGCATGCTTTGAGAGATGTGCAGCGCGCTCTGAAATTTTAAAACCAATCTCGCTAAGCACCTTTTCCATTGCTTCAGTTGCGCTTGCAGAAACGCGCGGTGCACCGCTTCCTGTTCTAATAAGTTTTTCAATGGGTGCAAGTGGTAAAACGGGAGAAGAACGATTAGACATCACGTATCACACAGTATTCTTTTTTAAATGCACAGAGCACGTAGTGCGTACCATACCTCACGCTTCAAACCTATTTAATGATTTCGGTTAAGCTCGCAGAAGCCGTATTTTGAGCAAAGAACGTTTCTGATTTATTCAATTCAATTTTGTGGTTACGATGGGCTTTTCTTTTACTAAAACAGTGTGTTCCTGTTGCGAAACAATGCCTCCGCTGGCTTCTACAAGCACCGGGTACTCTTTTATAATGCCCTGTTTGGTCAGCACTAAGAGCGCAAGATTTGCGCTCTTTCCAAACTCTTCGAGCACCCATCTGCGTGAAAACGGCAACGTGTTTCGCTCTTTTTTAATCCAGTCCAAGATTTTTCGGGCGCTAAACACGCGCACAGGCCGTATATTTTCAATCATGAATATTTCAACATCTTTTCCGTTTATTGCAAAACCCTCTCCATACGTGGCGTAGGGTTCAATAGCGATTTGCATCCCGTCTTTGAACACGCCGCCTCCTTTATTTGTGTAATTGGGCACGTTCACGCCAGCATGAATACAATAGGGCTCAATACTATGACCCACTAAATTCCTGACTGTGTTAAAACCATACTTGTCCATTATGGGTTGCACTGCTGCGCCAACTGCACTGATTTTTGCACCGGTCTTGATAACACCCAATGCTGCAGTAAGTGAATCGCGCACGCACGCGATTAATTTCTCATGTTTGTTTGTTCCTATCTCAAATGTTCGCGCATTGTCTGATATGTGTCCATCAATATGCGCTCCTAAATCAATTTTAACCACGTCCCCTTTTTTGATAACGCGCTCATCTTCAAAACGCGCGGTACCGTGAGCTGCAACCTCGTTTACTGAGATATTCACGGGAAATGCAATGCCTGCCCCGCTGTCAAGAATTTTTTTTTCAAGCGTTTTTGCAATATCAAGATAGCGTGCGCCCGCTTTTACTAGTGATGCTGAGTGCGCAAGAACGCGCGCCCCAACCTGTCCTGCTTCAATCACTTTTTTTTCATCCATAGTAATACCTCTTATCGTGCAAAAACTATGTGAACTACCCTACCTCAAGAGATAGGGCTTCTTGCTTCATAGAACCTACTTGCTCTAAAGGAACAGAGGTAGATTTCTCCACACCGGACAATTCCTGCCCTGCTAATTTATTTAGTATGTTTATCGCTGAATTGTAATCTCTATCTATGACAAAGCCACATTCAGCACACTCGTAGGTTCTCTTATACAAAGGCATATCCTGTATGCGTCCGCATTGAGAACAGGTTTTACTTGTGTTTCTTGGATTTACTTTAACTATCTGACAACCAGCACTCTCAGCCTTGAAGTTCAGAAGTTGAGTAAATTTACCCCAAGAAGCATCTACCCTATTTTTCGCATTGAAATATTTTTGTTGAGACATCTGTTTTATATTCAAATCTTCCATAACGATTGTTTTGCATTCTTTGACTAAGTTAGTTGTAATCTTATGCAAGAAATCTGTTCTTTGATTTGTTATTTTAAGATGAAGTTTTGATAATCTTTTTCTTGCTTTTTTTCTGTTATTACTTCCTTTCTTTTTTCTTGATAATTCTTTATTTAAATGCTTTAATTTTGATAAGTTCTGTTCTAATATTTTGGGATTTTCAGTTTTATTTCCCTTGCTATCAACTAAATAATTATTTATACCTAAATCAATTCCGATAATTCTATTTCCACAGAATATCTGCTTTTTTTCGTCTGTAATTATGATAGCATACCATCTGTCAATTCCTTTCTTAATCTGAATTTGTTTTATATTTCCATTCACGTCTCTATGAACTTTTATTTTTATATTTCCTATTTTTGAAAGATGTAGTTTATTATTTTCCAAAGAAAAACCGCTTTGATTATAATTTATCGTCTTGAACCAGCCTTTTCCCTTGAATCTTAATCTCCCAACTTTTTTATGATTTCCCTTCAAAACTTTTAATGCAGATAGATTGGAAAATAATTTGTAGCATTCATATTGAAGTGTTTTAGAATAAACTTCTCTAAATCTTGGTTCGCATATTTTCAAGTCTGGAAGCATTGCCTGTATCATATTTCTATCAATTATTATTTGATTATTCAATTCTCCGAGCATCATATTGTATGCTTGTCTACAAGTATCTAAAGCAAATTCTAATTTTTTTGTCTGTTCTTTATTTGGATACATCCTATATTTTGTTGCTAACATCTTAATTTACTCCTTGTTTATCAACATAACTTTTCAAAACATCAAGAGTCACTTGTCCTGATGTCGCTAAGAAATATGATGGAGACCAAAAAGTTCCGTTCCATAATTTCTTTTTTACTTCTGGAAAATTCCTTTGTATTTCTCTTGAAGTTATACTTTTTATAGCATTTAGATAACGAGTGATATCTAAAGTTGGTTTGCATTTGAACAACATATGAAAATGGTCTTTATCTGGTTCTATTCCTAAAATATCAACTTGGAAATTCTGGCTTATATTATTTATCTGAGTTTTGAGCATATCAATAATTTTATCACTATCTAAAACTTTCCTTCGATATTTTACACACTGAACAAAATGATAATTCAGTGAATATACTGAATGAGAGCCTTTATCTAATTTGTGTTTCATAGTTCTTTATATTATCTAACAACCATATCATTATAGCTTTTCTATACCTAATCATATATCATAATAATTATGGTAGCCTTTCATCTCCCCTCTTACAAAAGGAGACTTCTCGGCTACGAAGTTAAAAATGTCTTAATCTATCATGCCCGTTTCATTACACAAACGTTTTTATTCGTTGTAGGGCTCAAAAATCAACGCAAACACGCGGTGTAGCATGCGTGCAGAACTCGTGGCGCATGTGTTTGGATTGCAGGTATTGAACAGTTATGAAACATATCACATCAATTGACCTTTTTTGTATCGTACGCGAACTTCAAGCACTCAAAGACGCCCGCGTTGAAAAAATTTACCAACCAAAAAAAGGCGAACTTCTCTTTGTGTTCCATCATCGACAATATGGTAAAATATTCTTTCGCATCATTAGTGGTGTTGCTGCTTTTTTTACAAAAAGCAAAAAAGATTACACCAATTTTCCGCCCCACTTTTGCATGTTTTTGCGAAAACACTTGCGAGGCGCGAGTGTGAAGAGTGTAAAACAACGACGAGAAGACCGCATTATTGAGATACATTTTGAAACAAAAGAAGGACCGCGCATTCTTGTCTCTGAACTCTTCTCGCCAGGAAACGTGCTGCTATGTGAAGGAGACTATAAAATTATTGCTCTTCAACACGTTCAAATCTTTAACGACCGAAAACTTATTGTCCACAAAGTCTATGAGCCTCCTGAGCCCTTTATTTCAGGTCTTAGCGTGAATTCGCTTACGTTTAAACGCGCCCTTATGGCATCAGGCAAAGACACGGTGGTCAAAGCACTTGCTTCGTCACTTGGTCTTGGCGGAAAATATGCAGAAGAACTGTGCGCACGCGCACATGTCTTGCGAGAAACGCCGCTGTTACAGCTGGGAAAAGAAGAATATGACACCCTCTATAAAGTACTTGACGAGCTCGTGCGCTTGCTTAAATACAAACCCTATAATCCCTTTGTTATTCTTGAGTCTGGAAAACCTGCTGACTTCTCGCCCGCAGCGTTTGAGATTTATGCAAACGCAGAGTCAAAAAAGGTTTCATCCTTTAACGAAGCGCTTGACGAGTACTATACCCATATGATTGTTGAAGATGTTCTTGCACAAAAACAAGCAGAACAATCAAAACAAACAGGAAAATTTGAAGCAATACATAAACACCAAGTTGAAACAGTTCGTGCATATGGGGATACTGCGGCAAAAAAACGCGAAAGCGCGCAGAGCATGCTCTCCCGGATTGACTTTATTGAGAGTATACGAAACGCGATTAACAGTGCGCGAGACCGCGGCGATTCATGGTCTGATATTGAGCAAAAGCTTGAAAACGACCGAAAAAATGGCATTGAAGCCGCGAAAATGGTTAAACAAATTGACCCGGTTACTAAAGAAGTGATTCTTGACACCGAACCCGAACTGCGTATTGCGCTTTTTGAGAGTGCGGGCAAACAATTAACCAGCGTGTATGAGCAGGCAAAAAAGCTTGAAACAAAAGCAGAAATTGCACAAGAACACGCCCATTCAACTCAACAAAAAATTGAAGAACTGCGCACACAACCCCTGCCCGAACTTGCTTCCCACGAAGTGCCTCGCCACGCACTTCCCAAGCCCACATCAGTAGCGTGGTTTGAACAATTCAAACATTTCTACACTTCTCAAGGACATCTTGTTGTGTGCGGAAAAGACGCTGACACGAATGAATTGCTCATTAAACGCTACATGAACGATTCTGACATAGTGTTTCATG
This sequence comes from archaeon CG10_big_fil_rev_8_21_14_0_10_43_11, assembly GCA_002763265.1. Classification (NCBI taxonomy): domain Archaea; species archaeon CG10_big_fil_rev_8_21_14_0_10_43_11. The sequence goes on from PEZQ01000002.1 coordinate 69,101, forward strand.
CAGATATTTTTGGCTCGCCTTTTGGTTTGCTGCAAGCTCAAGGGGAACAAACGCCTGATGAGATTGTGCAGGCAGCTATTTTTGTTGGCTCCCATTCGCGCGTGTGGCGTGAAGGCCTGGGCACTACTGACGTCTACTGGGTTGAACCTTCTCAGGTCGCAAAAGAGGGCGGACTCCAAAAAGGAAGTTTCATGATTTATGGCAGAAGAAACTATGTGTATACTATTGAACTTGAACTTGCCATTGGCATTGTTGATGGTGCTATTATTTCAGGACCAAAAAATGTAGTTGCAGAAAAAACAGCGCAGTACATGAGTATTGTGCCTGGACACACGTCTCAACATGACACTGCACTCAAACTTAAAGAAGTATTGCACTACGCAGGAAGCGTTGACGATTTTGTTAAGCATATTCCTGCAGGCTCATCAGACCTGCGCGAAGCTCAACCCCGCGCGCGCAGCGAGCAAAAAGAAGAACACAAACCTTCAAACACGCCGTTTTTTGGCGAAGAATCTGAAGAACCTGAAGAAGAGGATGCCACAGAGCCAGAGCTTCCACGGTATGGTTCACTTGATGAAAACAAAGAAGCGCCTTCTTTTTTTGACGAGTCAGATGCCAAAAAAAATGATGAAGACGCATCGCGTGAAAGCGAGAGTGATGATACTGATTCGGATGACTTTTTTTTCAATGGTTTTGACGAATTACAGTTATAACTTCTGCGTGGCATTAATAAACACAAACTACCCCTCTTAAGACTATGCAACGCGTGCTTGACACGATTCTCAAAAAGAGTACACCCACTTCATCAGAGCATCGCAAGGACAAAAAAATCATTGAGCACGTGGTTAGCACGCTCACAAAAAATCTGAGTGCTCAAAACCAGTCTGCACAAGTCATGGTTGGTGGAAGTTTTGCAAAACAAACCTATCTAAAAAATGATAAAGACGTTGACCTTTTTATCAGGTTTCCGTTAGGCACCAATAATATAAGCGAACTCGCAAAACGCGCGTGCGCACCCTTCAAACCTAAGACTATTCACGGTTCGCGCGATTATTTTTTATTCACGCACAAAGCGCTGCACTTTGAAGTTATTCCTGTGTTTAACATCACACACCCAGACCACGCGCAAAACATTATGGATGCATCACCTCTTCACGTAGCCTATGTGACAAAACACCTCAAAAACGTGGATGATGTTCGTCTTTTCAAAGCACTGTGCAAGGCACATCATGTGTATGGTGCTGAATCATACATTTCTGGCATAAGCGGGTATGTCTTGGAGTTGCTTGTTATCTACTATGGTTCATTTACATCAGCACTCCGTCATATTGCAAACTGGGGTGAAGATGCATTTGTTGACCCCGCAAAGCACTACAGCGGAAAAGAACCGGCAAAGCGCGCCCTATCAAAAAGCAAACACTCACCCCTTATTCTCATTGACCCCACGCAAAAAACGCGCAACGCTGCAAGCGCGCTTTCAAAACGCAATTTTAATTATCTTAAAAAAATAAGCCGCGCCTTTCTTGACAACCCGTCAAAAAAACTCTTTGAAGACGCGCTCACGCTTCCCTTACTTCGTGCGCAGGCAAAAAAAGAGAACCACTTTTTCGTATCAAAAAATCTCCGCATTACTGGGAAAAAAGATATTTATCTTGCAAAATTGCATCGCGCTCTTCGAAAACTCAACAAAAAACTTGAACTCCTTGATTTTACTATCCTTGCTCTTGGTTTTATCCCTGACACAAACTATGTCAGGGTATATGCGGTGTTTCCCTCACGTTTTATTCCGCTTATCAAACGCGTGATTGGCCCCCCAAAACACATGAAAAAACATGCAAACCTCTTTGTCAAACGGTGGGCGGGAAAAAGCATTCGCGGTCCGTACTCCTATGGCGGGCACGTGTGTGTTGATGTTGAGCGCACTCTGTCTGATGCAAAAGAAGCGTTTTTTGTTTTTCTGTTAGATGCTTTAGAGCGCTTTTCGTAAGCTCATCACATATTTTTTTATGTGGTCACAGTCAGTTCGTTCCATTTTATGCCGCATTGAGACTTCTTCTTTTTTAGCAAACAATGTGTTCATTCCTTCTGGAGTGAAACTAAAGCGCTTGCTTTTTGAAAGAAACTCAATAGCGTCACGCGCGTCAAGTTCAACATTAAGTTTTTTACTCACATATAGTTGCGCGTATTCCCCTAAACTGGTAAAATACATGAAGAATGCGTTTGCATAATTCTTGCTGCGCACAAATACATTAGCCATTTTGTAGTGGTTTTGCGCGTTTTCTTCAAGACTTTTTTGCGCGCCTGTTTTTGCAAATGCTGATTCCTTTTGCGAGAGAATCGCATTTTGAACATCCTTGAGACTCATAACAACAACATTTAAAAACGGGTTCTTTTTTAACGTTTGCTATGGAATGCATTTTTTGCAAAATCACACAAGGAGAGGTTCAGACCTCAAAAATCTATGAAGATCAAGGAGTTATTGCAAGTCTTGAAATCAGACCTGCCTCGCTTGGACATGTTATTATTTTCTCAAAAAAACACTACACCACCCTTGAGCAGATTCCTCCCCAAGAGTATCTAAACATCATGAGTGTTGTGCGTTTTTTCTCAGGTATGCTCCAGGAGGCAGTTTCGCCAAAAGGGTTCAACATTGTTATGAGTATCGGCGAGGTAAAAAACCAGCAAACAGACCACTTTACAATACACCTTATTCCGGTTTCAGATTCTGAGGAGCTTGCTATTCAGTGGAATCCAAAACAATTTGCGCAAGAAGAACTCGTAACCTTTTATAAACAATTGCAAGACATTATGAACCGTAAATTTGGTGAAGCGCGCGAAAAAATTAAAGACAATATGGATGATATCGTGCAGGTTCAAAAAGGCGATGCTCCAGCGCAAAAAAGCGAGCAAACCAAAAAAGAAGAGCAAAAACAAGAAGAGAAGAAGCCTGAGACGTTTAGACGACCAGTTGCGTAAGCACAAACAAGGTTGCATAGGGATTAACAAGAGTTACCAGCAGTGCAATAAAAAATGAGGGCACAAAAGGAACGCCTTCCATGATACGCACGTGCGTTATACCCGCGTCCTTCATTGTTTTGATATCTTTGAGCGTCACTGCAACACTCTTTTTTGGGTCGTAGAGAATATTCTTTTCCCTTTTAACCTTGTCAATCACCCAATCTCCTTCAGTAAGTGCGTCAAGCGTGATGTGTTTTATCATGAGCACGTTTGCTGAGCGAAGCAGAATACTCATAAGCCAGAGTGTGCCAATAAAACAAAGCACGCCTGCAAACACAATATCGCGCAGAATAATCCAGAACACAACGCTTGACAGAATAACCGCTAGACTAAGACCAATTGACCGCTTGTATTTTTGATAATCTTTTTTTACTTGTGCAACATACGTTTTTCTTTTTAGTATCATGATAAGCAGTGTGGTAACAAGACCATACACTGCACCAACCCACAGGAAATTGATAAAAAACAGGATGAAGAGGGGTATGCCTGCGTTCATGCCAAGCAATAAACCAAGCGCAACAAGCAGTTTGGTATCAGCCCCGCCCCACTGCTTGAGACGATACATAGTATAACCAAACACGAAGGCACCAGCACCAAATAAGATGCTTATTGCCGCTTCATTAACAGCTCCTTGAATAATCGCACGCTCAAACTGGTAAAATACGCCAAGTGCAATTAAACCATAGGAGAGCAGGTCGGGGACTTCACGCGTTTTAATATCATGCAGCGAAGCTAAACCAAACCCGACTACTGCTGTCCACGTTGCAATAATATCAATCATGCCCATGCCTCGAGAGATTCTTCTTCCCTAAAATGGAGTGTTCCTGGAATAATAAGCGCGTTTGGCCCGATAAATCTTTTTTTCATCAATACACTAATTGGCGCGTACACAATTTTTTGGTGTGCGCTTCCAAGACGCGATACCACCACAATTTTTGTTTTGTGCGTTACCCGCTTGTCTAAGAGCAGGCGCTCAAGGGCTTCACTCACCTGCATGAACGTGTTTTTTGCCACATCTAAATCAAGCAATACAAGCGTGTGTGCGTCTATGCTTCTGTTTTGTTCAAGAATATCCAAAAAAGAAGTTGGCTTGAACGTATCCTGCCAAAACGGAATGCTGATTGTTTTTCCAAACTTATACATCTGCAATCCCACTTCGCCTATTGCGCTGAGAATGCTTGCATTATGAATCACGCGAACGCCGATTTTTGCTGCGCGCGCTTCAAGTTGTAAATCCTCATGTGTGGTTGCACAAAGTGGGTCGCCAACAACAATAAGGCCTACACGCTTTTTTTTGGCAAGCTCGATTAGAAGCGTGCTTTCAACTTCACCACGACCCAGAAGAGCAACTGTTTTTCCAATTGTGCGCTCTAATTTTTGTATGTCAAGGTCAGGCGCGCTTCCGGTATAGGCTTCTAAATATACCTCCGTGCATGCGTTTAATGCTTCAATTCCTTGAATAGTCAAATCCTTTTCACTTGCAAGTCCAAGCCCAACCAATACTAACATAGCATCCTTTTTTCCGTACGTAGAGTTATGGTGCGTGCACGCTTATATTATGTTTGGCGTCTGCTTTTTTTTTGCGTATAACACATCATCTCTACGCGCTTCAAGAAATTCCTCAAATTTGTAGTGAGCAGGCCGGGCAAGTTTGTCAAATATGAGTTTGACATAGGCTTGGTCTTTTTTGTCAACCTTTTCTTCAATTAAATGAAGTAACTCAATATATTCTTTTACAAAACGGTGTGTGAGCGCCGTTTCTTCATCATCACTAAGACTCACAAATTTCCACTCGCCATGCTCATCTTTAAAATATTTCTTACGCATATCTTTTTTGTGCGTGTTTGCATTAAAAAACTCATTGCGTGCTTGCTATTTGTGTTCTGATACGTTTTGCATAGTCCCGCAAGCGTTGCGCGTATGAAATAAGCTGCGCTTGATTTGGCGCGTCCTGCGCGTTTGCTTCAACCTGGGCGGCGTATTGTTCAAGCTTCTGCGCGTAGGCGAGCCACTCCTGTTTTTTTGTTTGTTCTTCAAGCTGAGAGCTTGCACTTACCATACCTGAAGAAAAGGATTGGGGCGTCTGCTCTTGCCCGCGTTTTTGCTGTTTTGCTTTTTCCTGGCGCTCAAAGTACATATACATGCCAGCAACAATAAGTAGCGCCGCAAGAATTGGCGGGACAAAACCAGTCATGAATAACAAGAGCGTATTTGTCATATCCCTCTACTATTCATATTTCCTCCAAACCTTATAAACACTCGCGTAACGCGCGCGGAAACAATTATATGTGCGCACATAAAGAATATACTAGAAATGGCATTGTTTGATTCTCTTTTTACCAGTCCTGTTGGCGGCTTTATTGCAATAGGCGGTTTTTTTGTGCTCGTTGGCATTATGATTATATTTGTTGGCAAAGCTGCAGAAGGAAGCTATCAACGAAACCCACAGTCAAGATTGCTTGGCTTGCTTACTGGCCCGCGCCGGCGTTTGCTTGGTTGGAAGCGCAGATTCACACGCCTTGGCCAGCGCGGTTTTAGCCCAAGAAAAGCAAAAAAGAAGTCAAAAAAGTTATTGCGAAATTTGCTTCCGCGCAGATTGCGCAAACATCCTGAAAAAATCACAAAAGATATCAGAAAGCAGCTTAAGCGATTGCATCAGATTTCAAAAAAACATGACCTTGAAGAGTTTTCAAAAGCAGTTGAGCCACTTGCGCACATTCTCAAAGAATTTGAAGCCCTTGAACTTTCATTCTTTGTTACTGTCTATGACCACATTGAAGAAATCAATGCATTACTTGAAGATGAAGCAAAAAGCCTTGGCCGCCTGAGTGTGTACACCACTGACGCACAAAAACGTGCACAACCCCACATCAATGCAGAACGTGAATTTATCATGCACACAATAACAAACGAAGAGACTCACGTTGCACAGATTTCACAAGAAATACGAAACGAAGCATACTCAACAAAAATTTCAGTTCGCGAAGACCAGGTGCTTATGCAAATTCTTGAACAACTTAAAGCAAATATTCAACAACAAGCCCCGCACATCCAAAAAGAGCTTGAAGAAATCCAGCAAAAAATAGCTCAGGAAAAAAACCAAAAAAAGACAAAAAAGCTCCAAAAACAGCACGCAAAATTAAGCACCTCCCTTGAACACATTGGCAAAATACCCTCCCTTTTGGATGCAATGAACTCTGCAATCAAAAATGAACATAACACTATGATTGGAGAGTACCGTTCACTTTCATCACTGCTTCCACTAAGCATGAACCTGACTCAAACGCTTTCCCAACGAAAAGAACTTTGCGCAAAACTGTTCTCAACACCTCTTCAAACAAAAGATTCGGTTACTCACTACACACCTCAGCTGAACATATGGGTAACCCATCTTCAATCATTTAAACAAGCGCTTGGTGTCTATGCAAACAATCTGCGTTCAATGTCACATGCAGTAAGCACTGCTCTTGAAAACCTTTCACAAATCGCGCGTATTCTCAAGGTCTCAAAGGTTCATGCCGATAAGTTAGGCGCTGTTGTTGACAAAATCATTGGTGCAACAACACAAGAACCTCAGCTAAACATTCAAGAAGGCGTTGCTCAAGGAATAGCGGGCGCAGAGCACGAACAAAAAGCAGATGTAGGTTCTGCCCAACAAAAAATAGCAGAGACCCACCAAAACCAATCCTCCCAAACCGCAACTAGCCCACAGCAAGCTGCTGTTTCTAAACCAGTACGGGTAATTGGATTTGATGTTTCTCGAAACGAAACCGGAACAATTGGTGCTGCAGCACAATTATGGTTTTCTCAACCTGTTGAAGGCGATTCTGCCAGACAAATCGCGAATATGGCAAAGCAAAAACTTCTTCAATTAATCAAGACAGAAGTCATTGATAAGACTGCTCTTGAAACCCAAGTCAAAGAGCAGCTTTCTCATGAACTTGGAGAGAATGCATCGATTATTGCACAACTAAGCATAGTCCCGCAAAGACCACGGGGATGAAATGATTAAGTTTTTAAACCCCTCACTCTGCTTGTGTTTCTAGCATGAAAATTGCATGTCTTGTTTCAGGCGGCGTTGACAGTTCAGTAGCGCTCGCGCTGCTTCAACAACAAGGCCATGACGTGCACGCGTTCTATCTTAAAATCTGGCTTGAAGATGAGCTTTCCTATCTTGGAAATTGTCCCTGGGAAGAAGACCTAGAATATGTGCAAAAAACCTGCAAACAGCTAAGAGTTCCGTTTACTATTATAAACCTACAAAAAGAATACTTTGACACGGTTGTTTCCTACACGCTCAAAGAAGTAAAACAGGGAAGAACACCAAATCCCGATATGCTCTGCAATGCGCGCATCAAGTTTGATGCATTTCTCAAACGCATTGATACAACTTACAAAAAAGTGGCAACAGGCCACTACGCAGGCATCGAAGAAAAAGAAGGACTGTTTTATTTGAAGCAAAACCCCGACCCGGTAAAAGACCAAACCTACTTTTTAGCTCATCTTTCACAAACCCAGCTTGCCCGAATTGTATTTCCTCTTGCTAACCTCACAAAAAAAGAAGTGAGAAGAATCGCACACGAGCTTGATTTACCAAGCAAAAACAGAAAAGACAGCCAGGGCATTTGTTTTCTTGGAAAAATCCGTTACACTGATTTTTTAAAACACTACTTTGGCGAGAAAAAAGGAAATATTATTGATGCAAAAACAAACACAGTTCTTGGCACGCACAAAGGTTATTGGAACTTTACGCGCGGACAAAGAAAAGGTCTGCGCCTTGGCGGCGGTCCGTGGTACGTGGTCTATAAAAATCCACGCACAAACGAGGTTTTTGTGACAAATGGGTATGATTCATTTTCAAAAGAACGAAAAGAAGCCATGCTTGCAAACCTCAACTGGATCCCACAAAAGCCGGAAAACCTCAGCAATCTCAAAGTAAAAATTCGGCATGGTCCGGTCTTTTACCAGTCAAAACTCTCACAAGAACATGATACGTATACCCTCACTATTTCAGCAAAAGACCAAGGACTTGCGCCAGGACAGTTTATTGTATTCTATCATGAGAAGTATTGTTATGGGTGCGGGGTTATTACTGATGCTCAGAAAAGCTGAAAATCAATAACAACGCGATACTGTCTGATACCAATCTCACCTGCTTTTGCTTCACGCAAAAATTTCACTGAAAAACCATACTCTTTTGCTTTTTTGATGATTTGTTTTTTTTGTGTTTCAAATAAGTCTTCTTCTCCGCTAAAGTGATAGAAGTGAACAACGGTTCCATTTTTGCTCATCTTAAACGCAGCATCAAGAAATGCTTCACTATCTTTTGGCAGGTTCATAAGAATGCGGTCTGCGTTTTTGATTGCAAGATTTTCTGCATCCTTGTTTGAGCAGGCAATTGACACTTTGTTTTTTGCTGCATTTTCCACTAGTAGTTTGTATGCGTCTGGATTTTTGTCATTAGCATACGCTTCAACATTTCTGAACTTTGCAATAGGAATAATATACGGCCCTACGCCTGAAAACATGTCAACTACGCGCTCCCCATTTTTTACTTGTTCGAGAATACGCTTGCGCTCCCCGCTTAAGCGAGGGGTGTAAAATACAGTATTAAGGTCAACAAAAAATACGCACCCGTTTTCTTTGTGAAGTGTTTTTGTTTTTTTCTCGCCAGCAACATGACGAACGTGGCGTACACGAAACTCTCCGCTTGTTTTTGTGCTTTTCGCAACAACGGTTTTTGCACTCTTATAAAAATCAAGATACTGTTGTGCAACATCTTTTAATTCCCGCGCGTTTTTTTCTGATTCAAGCACTACAATATCCCCCACCACGTCATGCGCGCGCGCTACAACACCCTTCCTGTCTGGTGCGTGCTTTGTCTTTTTTTCACGTGCTTCAAGCGCGCTATGTACCACGTTTCCCAGGCCTGAGATATTCACCCCTTTTTTTACTGCAAAGTAGACAAAACTCGCATCAGCTCTAATGCGAAAACGTTTGTCAAGCGCGCCACGCTCAAGAAGTTTTTGACGCGTTTTTTCAGCTGTTTCTTTCTTTGCTTTAAGAACCTTCATACCTACATTTAGTACGACACAAATCCTTTTTTAATCCTTGTGCTCTATTAGACTCTTATCATGCTTTCTAAAGCAGTTATCATTGCTGCAGGGAAGGGTACGCGTCTTCACCCCCTTACTCTTGGCGTTCCAAAGGAGCTCTTGCTTGTTGGCAGGCAGCCGGTTATTTTTTACGCGCTTGACCAGACAAAACAGGCGCGCATCCCGCATGTGCAAGTTATCACTGGATTGAAAAAGGGCGTTATTCAAGACATGATTGGAAGCGGGGCACGCTATGGGATGCATGTGTCATACGCGTTTCAAGAAACGCCCCGCGGCGTTGGTCACGCGCTGTGGCATGCTAAGCACTTTGTTGGCACTGATGATTTTGCTGTTTTGTTTGGAGACAACATTATCACACCTGAAAACACGCTTGCAAACATGGGTGTGTTTCACACAAAAAAAGGAGCTACTGCAACACTGCTTGTTAAAGAAGTGTCTGACCCCTCCCGCTTTGGTGTGGTGCGCGTTGATGAGACGGGCCGCATTCTTGACGTGTTTGAAAAACCAAATAAAACTGAGCGCATACCCTTTATGCAGGAAAACACCTTGTTTTTTGCAATTGTCGGCATGTACATATTCTCACCGCGCATTTTTGATGCAATAGAAAAAACCACCCCCTCGCACAATGGCGAGATACAGCTTACTGATGCTATACGCGCCCTTATCTTTGAGAATGAACCGTGCTTTGCGTTTCGTGAAAATGTGTGGTTTAGTGATATTGGCACGTTCTCCTCTCTTTTTGAAACACAAAAATTGCTCATGAGCAATTTTGATGTTGTTTACCACGCTGATTGGTGGGACAAGAAAAGAGACACTACTCTCTAAGTGTGTTGAAGCGGAAAATTATTAATACTGTCCTGTTATGTGTACCCTCTTATGAAGATAGCTATCTACACTATTTCAACCTATCCTCATCTTGGCGGCATGACGTCTCATATGCAGGAACTGCAAGCCGGGCTCAACGCGCTTGGAAACAAAACCGACTGTTTTGGATTTCCGCTCTCAGTTATTATCAACGCGCCAAAAAAAGTATACCACAAGAATCGCGACACGCTCACTCAAGCGCGCACGTTTCACCTTATGTCAAGTCTCTTCATTCTTTTTCGTGAACTCTTTTTTATCTTTGTCATGAACTTTTTTGTGCTCTACAAACACGTACGAAACCACTACGACCTATACATGACCCAAGATGCAGTTGCGTTTCACTCATCATTTTTGGTTCGCACTTTTTTTAGAAAGCGCGTCTCACTTACTGTGCATGGCTACTACGTTGATGAAAAGATTGCAGACAATAAACTCCCCCAAAAAAGCCCTATCACGTGGCTTCTCTATAAAATAGAGCATGCCGCTTATAAACGCGCAGCATGCATTTTTAGTGTTGACTCACGCATTAAAGACTACATTGTTTCTACTCTCAAAAAAGACCCGGGAATTGTTGTGCTCAAAAACTTTGTTAACACTGATTTTTTCAAGCCTCTGCCGCTTGTAAAAAACAAAGCGTTTAGCGCGCTTTGCGCACGGCGGTTTGTTGAAAAAAACGGGGTCGTGTTTGCAGTTGAAGCAATGAAATACATGCCAAAAGGCTATGAGCTCATCTGTGTTGGCGAGGGTCAAACCAAACCTGACTTGATGCGTGTTATTGAAAAAAACAAGCTAACAAATGTAACCCTTCTTGATGGGCGACCCCGCGAAGAAATGCCACAGCTTCTTAACCGCGTGCACGTAGCGCTTGTGCCTTCTATTAGTATCAAGGGGGTTGAGGAAGCAACTTCAATTTCTGCTCTTGAAGCGATGAGCTGTGCAATCCCGGTTATTGCGTCTAACATTGGTGGTCTCAAAGAGATTGTTATTGATGGAAAAACCGGTTTTCTTGTTGATGATAAGAACCCAAAACAAATCGCGCAAAAAATAAAAGAACTCAAAGAGCATCCCTCACTTCTCAAAAAAATGGGCAAACGCGCGCGAAAACTTGTTGAAGAACATTATTCACACACGCAACGCGCAAAAGAATATTTAAAACACGTGCGAGGATAAACACAATTATGAAAATATGTATCATTATTGGTACGCGTCCTGAAATCATAAAAATGGCGCCTATCATCCGCGCGTGTGAAGAGCGCGCTATTCCTCATTTTATTCTTCACACGGGTCAGCATTACTCTTATGAACTTGACAAAAAAATGTTTGAAGACCTTAATTTGTCTCAGCCACGACATCACTTAACTGTTGCAGGAAAACCCTATCATGTGCAGTTGAGTCTTATGGTGCAAGGCATTCTTGACATTCTTGACAGAGAAAAACCCGATGTCGTGCTTGTACAGGGCGATACAAATTCAGTTCTTGCAGGTGCTCTTGGGGCAAACAAGCGTTCAATTCCTATTGGTCACGTTGAAGCAGGACTGCGCTCACACGACCTTCGCATGCTTGAAGAAATTAACAGAATCATAACTGACCAAATTTCTGATTACTTGTTTTTGCCAACAAAACAAACGCGCAAAAATGTTCAAGAAGAAGCAATTGACCCTTCCCGCCTTTTTGTTACGGGAAACACGGTTGTTGATGCAATCAAACAAAACAAAGCTCTTGCAGAGCAAAAAAGCACGATTCTCAAAGACAAGGGGCTTAAAGATAAGGCATACCTTCTTGTGACTGCGCACCGTGCAGAAAATGTTGATGACAAGAAACGCTTGAAAGGCATTCTTGACGGTCTTAAGAAAGTGCATGACTACACAAATCTTCCTCTTGTATACCCTATTCATCCGCGCACAAAAAACAAACTTGCACGCTTTGGTCTTGACCTGTCAAAAGGTGTTATGACCATTGGCCCGGTAGGATATCTTGATATGATTGCGCTTCAAGCCCATGCAAAACTCGTGCTCACTGACTCAGGAGGATTACAAGAAGAAGCATGCGTGCTCGGGGTTCCCTGTGTTACTATGCGCGATTCAACTGAGCGACCTGAAACACTTGAGATTGGTTCAAACATGCTTGCTGGAACTGATGGGTCACGCATTCTTTTATGCACTAAAAAAATGCTTGGAAAAAAGCCGGTGTGGAAAAACCCTTTTGGTGATGGTCGGTCAGCACAAGCAATTCTTGATATTCTTGAAATCCGTCTCAGCCAGAAATGAATGTTTTTAGATAACGCAGGTCTTGTTTTGTAATGACACCAAATGCAAAAAGAATCACAAAATACAAGGGTGCTACAAACGCGCCAAAAACCAGACTCATCAGGTCACTTGCGGTTTGTAACACGGGAATGCTCACCAGACCAACAATCAAAAGCGCGCCAATACACTTGAGCGCCACACCAAGAGGAAAGGCAAACTTCAGTGTTTGCTTGCTAAAGAAAAGAAGCAGCACGTTTCCAAGTATCATGCCAATCAAAACCGCTACAGCAGCACCCATAGCTTCATAGCGCGGGATAAGAATAACTGCAAAAAACAAGATAACAACTGCTTTTATCGCAATGCTTTTTGAAAGAAGCTCAGGGCGCGCCATGCCTGTTAAGAGCTTGTGAAACAAAATGCTTACTGCATCAACAATTGCTGACAGCATAATAACAGCAAATACCAGTTCTGAACCAACAATCTTGTTTCCATACACCACATGCAAAAATGGTTTTGCAAAAATAATACTCATCCCGCCAAGGAAAATAGGAAGAATCAGGTTGTATTTGAAAAAGATGTTAAACTGGGAGAGCAATTCAATTGGTTGTTTGCGCAATTCAACAATGCGCGGATACAAGACTTTAAGCACGCTGTCTGAAAATGAGGTAACAAGAATGGTAAACTTTGCAAGCGCGCCAAAAATGCCATTACCCGAAAGGGTGAAATATCCTAAAATAAGCACAACCCCATGCGCCTGAATCAGATTGAAGAAGGTGCCCATAACAATTTTTCGCCCATACAAAAACAAGGTGCGCAGCACGCTCCACGAAAACTGTGCTGAAAACAATTTTTTTAACACGAAAAAAGCAAGCATAATGCTCACTAACTGTCCAACAACTTCGCCACTTATCGCGCCAAACGTGCCAAGCCCAAGAATAACAAACAGCACGGATGAGAACCTGCTTGCAGTAAAAACAATACCGCTCAAACTTCGCGCCTTAAAGTGCTTGTGCGCTTCAAGCGCTTGGTCTAGACCCACTTTTACCACAACAGCACAAAGCATAACTCCACAGAGAATAAAATAGAGCACATTAATCGAGTATATGCGCGCGAGAACTGGTGAAACAACGATTAACCCAAGCGCAAACATAAGGGCAAGCACGCCAATAGAAAGAAAGCCGGTTGCAAACACTTTTTTTGCCTGCTTTTGGTTGTGTGCATTTTTTGCAAGATAATACATAGTAGCTTCGCCCAATCCCACGTCTGAGAGTGTTTGTGCAATTGCAACAAATGAAATAATCAACGCGTAAATACCCATGCCTTCAGTGCTAAGAGTTCGAAACAGGATAACATTCAAAAAGAACGCAAGACCAAGCTCAATACCCCGTGAAATCGTGAGGTATTTTATGCTTGAAATGGTTTCGCCCATATGTCATCTATGTGGTTTAGCAAGACTTATAAATTAACTGTTGAAGTGTATCTAACGTATGGTACGGGTTCTTTTGCGCAAAGGAAGCCATCAATTGTATGATTCATTTCTCTCAAACCCGCCCCACGGTGTTGACTATGTTATATCCCGTCTTTCACTTAGGCGCGAGGATAAAAGCCGGCTTGCAAAACTCAAACGTTTAGTATGGACGCAGTACACAAAATATTTCCCCCCAATAGTAAGACTCTCACGCGCCGATTGTGATTTGATTCATTCAACTGCAGGCATTCTTCTTAACACAAAAGATACGTGGGTAATTGATACTGAAAATGTGTACGGGTTTGTCAATCACGCGCACACAAAACTTCCTGCCCACAAAAAACAAATACAGGCTATTCTTGAGAAGGATAATTGCAAAGCAATCATGCCCCATTGTGAAGCAGCAAAACGAAGCATTGAAAACTTTTTTCAAAGCGACATTATCAACAAAAAACTCACGGTTCTCTACCCGGCAATGCCTATGGACATTATTGCAAAACAGGCACACGATGATTTTACTTTTCTTTTTGTTGGCGTCCGATTTTTGGAGAAAGGAGGTCGCGAAACACTTAATGCCTTTGAGTTATTTCGAAAAAAGCATGCTGCAAAGCTGGTTATGATAAGTAACATGCCCTCTGAGTACGCACAAAAATATGAGAACGACCCTGATGTAACTATTGTTCCTGCAACACTCTCACGCGAACGCGTTCTTGAATACATGAGCAAAGCAGATGTGTTTATGTTTCCAAGCTACAAAGAAAGCTTTGGCATTGTGTATATGGAAGCTATGAGCATGGGTCTTCCTATTATCACGGTTGAGGTGTGCGCGGGAAAAGAGCTTGTTGAAGGCGCAGGCATTGTGCTCAAAAGCCCGATTAGCTGGCATGATACGCGTGACCTGCTTCAATACCCCTCATGGCCCGCGTTTGTTTTGGATATTGAAAACAATTCATTTCCTGAATTTGAAAAAGACCTTGCCCATGCAATGAGCACTCTTTTTAATGATGCTGATATGCGCGCTACTATGGGTCGTGTTGGTGAGGAAAAAGTCAGAAACGGCGTGCTCTCAGTTGCGTACCGAAATGAAACACTCAAACGCGTGTATGAGGCAGCACTCAAATGAAAGTGTATTTGCGGCGAGGACGTCACAACCTGTACACATATATAGTAGACTACCCTCCAAAGGGTGTTGAATACATAGTACCTCCAAAACCAACTATTTCAAAATCATCCCGCTTTGACTCGCTCAAACGCTTCGCGTATCTTCATGCGCATACGCTATTCAAAGAGCCGCTCAAAATACCTATTACCACTGATGCTGAGCTTGTCCATAGCGCGGGCGGCATGATACCGGTCACCAATAAGCCTTGGATTCTTGGCTATGTTGAGCACATAGGAGACTTTGTGGGTTTTACAAAAGGATGGCTTGCCCGTGCGCGAGACCCTGTGTATCACCGAAAAATAGAAAAAGCCCTTTCAGGTGAGCAGTGCAAAGGTATTATTACGTACGCTGATGCAGGAAAACGCACCCTTGAGCGCACCCTTGACATAAGCCGGTTTGAAGAAAAACTAAGCACTATCAATATTGCGGTTCCTCTTAATGCACCTGCAAAACGACAAGAAACAGGCATGACCCGCTTCTTTTTTATGGGCAGCATGAATTTTCCTCACAATTTTGAAATCAAAGGAGGCAGGGAGGTGATTCATGCTTTCAAGCGTATGCATGAGACTAATCCTGATACTGAACTTATTATTCGCTCAGCAATTCCCGACTATCTGAAAAAAGAGGTTGAACATGACGCGATTCGCGTTATAAGCGCTCCACTTTCATGGAGCAAACTTTCTGAATTGTTTATGCAAACCCACGTGTTTGTACAGCCAAACTATCTGTCAGCAGCAACTGCGCCAATTGAAGCAATGAGCTTTGGTCTGCCCCTTATCACCGCCCGTGTTGGCTCAAACCCGGAAATTGTTGCGCACAAAAAAAATGGATTGTTATTTGATGCGCCAACGCTGCCGTATTATGATGATGACCTTATACCGCGCTATGAACACATGCTTGACTATGCAGCAGATATTCGCAATCACTCTTTTGATGAGGAAACCGCGCAGATTGAAGCCTGTATGATTCTGATGGCAGAGCGCCCGCAAAAACGAAAAGCAATGGCACAAGACGCGCACGCAAGTGTTGAGCACGGTAAATTCTCTATTGGTGTGCGAAACAAAACGCTCAAAGCGCTCTACAACGCTGCACTTGACGTGTAGGTTTGGGCATATATTTATATATAAATTTACTTTTTATCTTCCTTTAATACGCAGGTTATTTACTATGGAGCCCACGAAAAAAAACACATTTGTAAAAGATGCGTCATACTGGAAAGACAAGCGCGTTCTTGTCACCGGCATTACGGGCTTTATTGGCAGCAGAATTGCTGAAATGCTTGTTGAAAAAGGCGCAATCGTAAGCGGTCTTGCACCGTTCACTTGTATTGATGATTTTCAAAATATCAAATCAATTGCTCGCAACATCAAAATATTTCGCGCTGACTTGTATGATGAGAACATTATTCGAAAAATATTTCGTGACTGGCGACCGCACGTGGTGTTTCACATGGCTGCAATCACGCATGTTCATTACTCTTTTGAGCGCCCGCTTGAAACGCTTCGCGTAAACGCGATTGGCACAACAAATCTTCTTGAAGCCGCGCGCGAATACCCTGTTGAACGCTTTGTGTATGCAGGTTCAAGCGAGCAGTATGGCAATCTTGGCGAGGAACACATGCCTCTTAATGAGAACTCACCGTTCAGACCATCAAGCCCGTACGCGGTTGGCAAACTTGCAGGTGATTTAATGTGCCAGGTGTATTATGAATCATATGGCGTTCCCTGCGTTCGTGTTCGAAACTTTAATAGCTTTGGCAGAAAACACGATGCAAACTATATCACGGAAAAAGTGATTTATCACGCGCTCAAAGATGGTCGCGTTGACCTTGGCACCCCAAAATCAACGCGCGACTTCAACCACGTTGATAATGTTGCTGACGCGTTTATTTTTCTTGGCGAGCACCCTGATGCTATTGGAAACGTAACAGTTATTGCAACTGAGAAGGAAAAAACAATCAAAGAACATGCAGAAACAATTGCAAAAATAATTGAACAAGATTATGGTGTTACTCCTGAACTTCGCTGGAATACGTTTAAGCCGCGACCAAACGAGTTGTGGCGCTTGTGCGGCGACCCGTCACGTTTGCAGGCAATGGGCTACACGCCGCTTATCAGTTATGAAGAGGGGCTCAAAAAAACCATTGCACACTGGCATGCCACGCTTAAAGAAGAAAACAGCCTTCATGGAGAAGAGTAAACTCTAAAAACACAGACACAATTGTTGTCGTGGTTATTATGTGATACTAATGAATGTAGGAATATTTTTTGGGACGCGTCCTGAAATCGTGAAGCTTTCAAGACTTATGTTTTTGTCAAAGCAGAAATATGCTGATGAATTTTCTCTTATACACACGGGACAGCACTATTCATATAGTATGAGCGGTCAGTTTATGGATGAGCTCGCACTCCCCTCAATTGATTACAATCTTGGCATCGGTTCGGGCACGCACAATTACCAGATTGGTTCCATGCTTTTGAAACTTGAACGGTTAATAAAAGAAAAAGATATTGATACCATGGTAATCTTGGGCGATACGAATTCAGCTCTTGCAGGCGCACTGTGCGCGAACCGAAGCGGGATACGCGTATGTCATATTGAGGCAGGAATTCGCTCATTTGACCGAACAATGCCTGAAGAGATTAATAGAATCCTCACTGACGCAGTTTCAAACCATTGCTATGCACCAACAACCATTGCAGTTGAACACCTCAAAAAAGAAAATATTTCTGATGACCGCATTTTTTTGACAGGAAACGTGATTGTTGATGCTCTTAATTATTATCTGCCTCTTGCCAAAAAACGAGAGCGCATTATTCCTGATGAGTCATATGGCCTGGTTACATTACATAGACCGGCAAATGTTGATCGAAAAGAAAAATTGCTTGAGCTTGTTAACGCACTCAATACAATTTCTGTTGATAATGGTTTACCACTCTATTTTCCCATACATCCCAGAACAAGGAATAATCTGGAGAAATTTGGGCTTTTGAAAAAAATTAAACTAAACTTAATAGACCCCTTGGGTTATTTTGATTTTCTAAGGGCAATGAGCGAATCAAAGATTATGATAACTGATTCAGGCGGTCTGCAAGAAGAATCATGTATATTGGGTGTTCCGTGCGCTACCATACGGGAAAACACTGAGCGACCAGAAACCGTGCACATTGGTTCAAATTATCTGTGTGGAACAACCTATAGTGGCATTGTTGAAGGGGTGAACATAATGCTTAACAAGAAGCCTGACTGGAAACAGCCGTATGGTGATGGCCGGTCTTCAGAACGGATACTGAATTTAATACAGACACTAAATTAATGTATAACTGAAAATTTATGTGCCTGTCCTGCCTGTTTAGAGGTACTTTTGGGATGAGTCTTCTATGAAGAAATACCTTAAAAACACCCCTTACATAAAAACTTCTAAACCAATAAAAGAAGAAAACAGCCTTCATGGAGAAGAGTAAACTCTAAAAACACAGACACACTCTAATTTCATGTAATGATGTTTGCATCACTTTTTAAAACAACGCTCTATCTTGGCGTACTCACTGGCATCCTGCTCGCGTTTGGCGCGTTTTTTGCCGGAACAACCGGCCTTATTATTGCTTTTATGTTTGCATCAGTCATTAATGTAATATCCTATTTTTATTCTGACCGAATTGTTATCGCGCTCTATCATGGCAGAGAGGTCACACAAGAACAAGAACCCGAACTCCACGCGCTTGTATCCCGACTCGTGGTAAAAGCGCGTCTTCCTATGCCCCGCGTTTACCTTCTTCCAACACCAGTTCTTAACGCATTTGCAACCGGACGCAGCCCAAAGCACGCTGCAATTGCAGTAACCCAACGCTTGCTTGACACGCTGCCAAAACAACATGTTGAAGCAGTGCTCGCACACGAGCTCACGCACGTAAAGAATCGTGACACGCTCATCTCAACTGTTGCTGCAATTCTTGCAGGCATGATATCCATGATTGGCAACATGGCGTGGTACTCAGGATTTCTCTTTGGCACGCGCGACCGGGACAACGCGCTTGGCGACATGCTCGCGTCTCTTGCTCTTATTATTATCACTCCCATTCTTGCTCTTATTATCCGCTTTGCTCTTTCGAGAACACGCGAATACGCGGCAGATAAGGGTGGTGCGCGCCTTACAAGCCCTCAAGCAATGATTGGCGCGCTTGAAGCCCTTGAATTTGGTCCGCGCTTGCGCACGCACGGAAGTTCGGCAACAGCGCATTTGTTTATTGTCAACCCGTTTTCTCGCGGCGCATTTTCAGAACTGTTCTCAACACACCCTTCGCTTGCAAAACGTGTTGAAACAATTCGTCAAGAATTTAAGATATAGTTTTGCTTGGCGTGCCAATACCAATAAGGGTTACGCCAAGAACAATCACGCTTAATCCTATGAATTTGACCCAGGTAAAACTTTCATTGAATGCAAACCGTCCAATAAGCGCGGTAAATATGAATCCAAGACCAAGCATAGGATACACAAATGATAAGTCAGCTTGAGACAACACAATAAGCCAGAGAATAGAAGAAAACCCGTACAAAGCAAGACCGGTGAACACAAACGGCTGGAAGAGCATGAGTATGATGCGGGGAAGTTCCTGCAATGAAAGCGAGACAAGCCCGTACTGATTCATACCATATTTCATGAAGAATTGTCCAATACTTCCAAGCGTAACACTGATAACAACGAGAACCACAACGAGCACCCTGCTGTCCATTACTTCTTTTTAGAACGCGTTTGAGGTCATAAATGTTTCTCCAGCATGCGCGTGGTTCATAACGTTTATAAGCCTGTTTTTGATGCTCTCCTTTCAATGACTCGCGTGCTTATGACCGGTTCTAAGGAATTTCCGCTTGGAACAAACAACAATTATGACCCCAGCCCAAGCGGAGGAATGGAAGTGTATGCTCAAGAACTTGCAAAACGCCTTTCTAAACATCATGCAGTTACGATTATCACCCGAAAATTTCCAAACACGCCTGCACAGGAGAACGCGCTTGGCGTGGATGTTGTGCGCGTCCCCTTTCTTCGTGGCAGGCTTATACGAAACGCGTCTTACAATCTTTTTGCCTTTGTAAAAACTTTGTTCACCCCTTTTGATGTGCTTATCACCCATGACCTTATTGCATCATTTCTTGGCGCGTTTAGCGCGCGGTTGCGAAGAAAACCACACATTGCCGTGTGTCAT
Source organism: archaeon CG10_big_fil_rev_8_21_14_0_10_43_11 (assembly GCA_002763265.1). Lineage (NCBI taxonomy): Archaea > archaeon CG10_big_fil_rev_8_21_14_0_10_43_11. The sequence goes on from PEZQ01000002.1 coordinate 89,179, forward strand.
GGCATTGTTTCAAATCAACCGCAATTTTCAAAATTGTTTCGCCACTTTTTGCGCGTTGTTGAACACCTAGCGTACAATTGGCCGTCTCTTACCGTAACCCACTGCCCCCCACGCCAAATTGAACAGGTCACAAAAAACTATGTGCAGGTAAAGCCTGGCTTTAATTTTGCATATCTGCGCATCCCCAAAAAAGCGCACAAAAGAGCAGTTATTGTATTTACCGGCCGCTTGCTTAAAGTTAAGCGCGTTGATACTCTTATTGAAGCACTTATGTACCTTTCATTTCCCTATGCCTGTTTTATTGTAGGTGATGGTGAGGAGCGCAAACGCCTTGAAGCGCTCGCAAAAGAGAAAGGCGTTAACACCGTGTTTGCAGGTCACGTGGATGATGTAGCTCATTATCTTTTGGGTGCAGATGTATTTGTGCTTCCCTCAGAAAGTGAGAGTCTTGGGTATTCCATGCTTGAAGCAATGAGCATGAACCTACCGTGCGTGGTAACTGACCTTGGCATTGTAAGCAGAAAAGAAGCATATGTTGTCCCGGTAGCACAACCACGCGCACTTGCGCGCGCATTAACAACTGCGTTTCGTAACAAAGAATTGTCTCGCAAAAAAGTGAAAGCAGCGCACGCGTTTCTCAAAAGCTTCTCATGGAACAATGCAACAAAACACTACTTGGAGGCTATTAACAAACTTACCCGCTAACTGTGCCAGTCCAGTTCTCGCGGTTTTTGTGTTTTTGCAGAGTCAAGACAGGCTTGCGCGATTTTAAGATTGTCTGTTGCCTGCTCTGCGCTTACTAATGGCTGTTTTTTGTTCACTACACAATCAAGAAAATGTTCAACTTCACGATAAAGAGGCTCTCCTCCAAATCGCGTTTTTGTTTCAAGTCCAAGACTTGCCACCTGAAAATCCTCCCATGACGTTGGCGGTTGTGTAGTTGTAAGCCCCTCAAGCACCTCAAGTTCTTGGAGAGCATAGTTAAGCTGGAACGCACGCTTGTCATTGAGCGCAGTAAGCGTGCGTATTTTTCGCGCAGTGCTCCAATGTGCAACAATATTTGCCACGCGCGCGTCTGAATAGTTTAAAATGATGTGCGCGTAATCTTCATGTTTTTTACTTTTGCCCCGATTTTGTGCAACACAATACACGCGCTCAGGTTTTGCATTAAATAAATAATTAGCAATATCAATATCATGGATTGCCATGTCAAAGACCACGCCCACATCGCTGATGCGTTGAGGAAAGCTTCCTACCCGCTGAACCATAATGGTGTGCACGCTTTCATGTTCTTTTAAGAGAAATGAATACAATTCCTGTACGCATGGATTGAATCGTTCAATATGACCTACCATGAAAACAAGCTCTTTTTTGTTGTAGTGTGAACACACATTTTGCGCGCTCTCAACACTATGCGTGATTGGTTTTTCAACAAGCACGTGCGTGTTTTGTGAGAGAACATACTCAATATTTTTCTCGTGATAGCGTGTTGGGGTTGCTATAATCATTGCATCAACGTCATGCACGAGTGATTCAAGCGTATCATACTTGCGTGTATGATAGTTTGATGCAATTTTTTTTGCGCGTGAATCATCAACATCAAATACACCGCAAAAGGTTATGGGAAGTTTTGCTTTTTGCTCTATTTCATACAATTTTTTGGCGTGCAAGTTTCCCATCACACCCACCCCTGCTAAACCTACGTTGTATGTGTCCATGTCAGGGCAAAAGCGGGTACTGCTTAAAAACATTAGGAACTACACGAACACCACAAGGCTTATTGCACAAATAATCACTTGCAAACCTAACAGAATAGCAACAACGTGCTTTTCTTTTAAACCCTTAATAAAATAGGGAAAAACCCAGTAGAGTGTGTACCATGACGGTGGATTGATATCACCATGAATGCCTACTTTTGCGAATTTTTGTTTGCTTCTGCTAAACAAGTAAAACATGAATAAGAAGAAATTAACAAAGTAAAGACTGAAAATGCCAATGGCGAGCTTTTCCATATTACCAATAATAAGTGCTGAAATAAGTAGTGCACCCCACACAAAGGTTCCGGTATCCCCTGGAAAAACGCGTGAAGGGTAGCGATTGAAAATGTAGAATGCAAGTGTTGCGCCAAGACCTGAGGCTGCGAGCACCATAACATCAGTGTTTCCCACTTTAAGCGCTGCTAGCGCGACAGTTGCAAGCGAGATAATTGCCATACCTGACTCCAACCCGTTAAATCCTGCAAGCATGTTATACGAGTTAATTGCAAAGTTAACCATAAGGGGAATCATAACAAGACTGTAAAATAATCCTAATTCAACTGAGCCAATAAGGGGAAATATCATGCTGCTTGTTCCTGCTTTAAGCGCAATAAGCGGCAAAGCAGGAATAAATGCTGATACAAGCTTCACTCGCCACGGCAGTGCGAGCATGTCATCAATCACACCAATAATGCCTGCCATTAAAATAGTGAGTGTTGCAGCAAGCAAGTTCACTTTCAGCACTGAATTGGTGAATGTTAAAAACGCAACGTAAAGCAGAATGGTAAACATAAATGAAAACACCACGCCAAAACCGCCGGGTTCTGCAACTTTTACTTTTTGACGCTTGTGCACATCAAAACCAAAAAATCCCTTCTCAAGCAAGTGTTTGATAAGATACGGCATGAATATCATGCCAAGAATGAATGCAATTGAAAAAAACGTGAGTGCAATAACTACCATTACCACACCACTCCTTGCGCTATTGCTTCCTCCATTGCTGTGTAATTGATTTTGTAGATGCGCACGTTTTGTTGTGAACCAAGAATGGTTTGCATGTCATACGGACTTGATGCGGTTTCAAATACAACTTCAAAACCCGGAATTTCACGATTGAGCAAGTAAGCTTGCGTCATAAACATATCTTTTGCTTTTTCAGGAATCCAAATAAGACCCCGCTGGATGAGGTCAACATATCCTGGAACAACCCCATTTGCAATATCAGTGCATCCGCTGTTTGGCGCGCAGTATCCTTGCGGGTACCTAATCTCCTGACCATACTGCGCATTTTGTAAAATAACAAGAGGTTGCCCAACTGAACCTGCTTCATTGATTGGCAAGATGATTCCAGTTACATAGGTTTGGCCCATTGCATAAATACGATTATCAATGGTAAAATCGCGCTCAATAGGAATCGCGTTGTTTGTTGGTTTAAACACAATAATATTTGGATATTCTGTTGCGTTCACGTTGCCAAGAGTATTTTGAACCTGCTGGTCGTAGAGCGCGTACGAGTAGTACGTGTTTCGCTCGCCAATACGTGCCATTTGATAGAACTTTCCAATATCATCGCTTACCACATAAAAATAATCAGGACTGCTAAAATTCACTAACTGGTCATAGACTTCTTGGAGACTGTATCCCCCAAACAAGTGGCGTCCCATCAGGAAATTGCGATATGGATACGCATTGCCTCCATCAGTAACCGTTGTGCGATTGCCAAGTGATTGTATCCAATATCCATAATCCCACCAATGAACAAACACTGCGTCTTCAGGCGTGTTTTGCGCAATCCAATCAAATCCCTGCTTCCACTCGCCGCCTACACTTGGTCCGTACAACGCGCTTGACGCCCATGATTGGTTGACAAACACGCCAAGCACAATGATAATCAGAATGTAGGGTATGTATGCGTAGAGCGGGTCTTTAAACCGTTTTAGTATTGCTTCGCTCACGCGAACAACCGAGTACGCGCCAATAATTGCTGCAGGCAAAAGGAAGGGGAAAAAGAGCCTGACTGCCCCGCGTGCGCCAAGGGTGTGGAGCAAAAACCAGAAGAGCAAGAGCACGTAGTGTGCAGGAATGTCTTTGAATGCACCAATGCCTTTCTTTTTCAACACAAAGAAAATAGCAACAGCAAAAAACGCGCCAAAAAGGGTAATACTATACAGGAAAATGTTTCCAAGCAATAGGGTAAGCGCGTTTCCTGCTTTGTAGCGGCTAAAAATTATGATTCCTAAAAAGAGCGTGAACGCTGCGGTAGTGTAATACTTGAACAAGCTTTTTCCTGCTTTTACTTTTTGAACAATTTCATAAAAGAGAATTATCGCGCCAAAAAAGGCAAGGTAAAACAAGTAGCCAACGTTTCCGCGCCAGTCAGGGTCAAAAAAGGGTTGTTGGTTTTCTGAAACAGACTGGCCCATTGCTTCACCGCCGCCAAGAGGGTCTCCAAGCCGTGTAACAATGCTTAATCCCATAGTTGCAATGTGGTTTGGTCCAAGAAGCACCATGCCGGCGCTTGTTCCAATAATTATGGCAAACAGTAATGAAATGACACCAGTTGGAATAGTTTTGAGATTCACCCGTTTTTGCAGGTGCGGCCACGCATAGAATTCAATAAGTGATGCTACTAGAGCAAGAAGCGCAAGTTCGTAGGGCAGTTCTTTGAAGATGGCATATCTGTTTGTGAACACATCTGAAAGTGTGAGCGCTGCAATCCAAATAATCTGCAAAATAATATCTTTTTTTCGAACTGTTGAAGTAAAGACTTTGAAAAGGTTGAGCGCAACAATGCTGTATGCGGCAAACAGGTATCCGCCCCAGGTCATGCCAAGAAGTGCAATAGAAATTCCTGCAAGAACTGCGTGTGCATAAAACCATTTTTTGCGCCCTTCTTTGAGAGCAGCCATGTAAAAGGCGATACTCATCACAAGAAATGTCATGGAAAGCGCATCTTTATCCGCAAACCCTGCAATAGTCCGAAACAAGAAACCTGGCGCAACAGCAATAACACTTGACGCAAACAATCCTACTTTCCAGTTGAAAAAGACCATGCCAAGCATAAACAAAAAAATCAGCGTGACCACGGTTGCAACAGGAGGATAGTACTGCATGACGCGTGCAAGCGTGAGCGATGGGGCAAGCGGGCTTAGCAGTTTGTATGCGTACGCAGGAAGGTATGAGACAATAGTTGACTCCCTGCTGGTATCATATCCATCAGGATAATAGCGCATAGTGTCATTTGCCACAACACTTCCGGTTTCAACAATGTCTTGGGCATAGCGATAAAACACCCAGGGGTCGAGTGCGAGCATGTTCTCTCCAAGACGATGTGTGTTTTGCGTTCGGATGAAAAAACCAAATGATGAGACAAGCACAAGCGCGAGAATAACAAGAAGCATTTTATGCGCTTTAAACCAGGCATACTGTTCCTTAACTAAAGCGATAACGTCAATTGCCTCATCTTCCTCGCGAGGTTCGCTTTGTTTTGCTTCTTTTCCTTCCTCTGCGTTCATAAGAATGTCTACAAGACAAAAACCTCAGTAAATTAAAAGGTTTTCTGTAATGCGCTACGCGCCAATAAAGGGGCTTATCGAGACTTCAATAAGTGCTGAAACAAACAAGAGAAGAATAGCAAGCACAATAAGGTCTGCTGAATCAATAATGATTTTTGTCAAATACTTTTTTGACACTTTATTTCTGATAAGTGCCGTGCTTAAAATGCCACCTGCAATGCCTGCAAGAAAGTATGCCCCCACTTCGGGCAGGCCATGCACGAGATAGCGTCCAAAACTTAGGGGAATAATCTGAAAATAATTCCATCCTGACGCTGCTTCAAGCGAGCGGCGCGTAAGGTCGCCAATTGCAGCACTAATCACGCTTGCATTCCAGGTGAGAATGAAAATCGCGCCAGAACCGTACAGAAAAGAGAAGAGCAGGCAAAAAAACAATACTTTGAGATTGTTTGCAATAATGAGCATGAGTACACTATCTGCAGTTGCATACCCGCGGATAGTGATAATAGTTGAAACTTGGTCCTCAAACAGTGCTTCAACAAACCCCTGCGGGAGCAGGATAAAAAGCAGGGTAAAACCAAGCACAAGCCCCAAAAATAAGTGGAGATACACTAAAAAAACATCTTTGTGCTCGCGAATGAATATTTTATGCTTTACGCGCAAACTCTTTTCATCACGCAATTCTTCATCTCTAAGCAGAGAAACAACAAGCGGGAGCGCTGCCATGACCGTGAGAAAAACTGCAGCAAAACTTGCTTTGGTCGGAAAAATCCAGAGCGCAAGAAACGCGCTTAAAAATACGTATCCCGCGCCAATGAGAATCAAGCGACGCGGATGATTGCGCGCGTTTGTTACATTAAGAAAGGACTCAACAACCATTACTTATTTCCACGCACTCGCGGGTTATATACATTTTCTCACAAACCCGCGAATAGAAATACCTTTAATTGTTTACTGATGCACGTTTATTTAGTATGGGCGTTAACTTCAAAGGCCTCTTCGAGTTTGAACCACGCGCGCTTTCCGACTTTTCAGGAAAACTGCTTGCTGTTGACGCGTATAATACTATTTACCAGTTTCTTTCAACTATTCGCCAGTATGATGGCACACCCCTCAAAGACAGTGAAGGTCGCATAACCTCCCACTTGTCAGGATTATTTTATCGCAATATCAATTTGTTACTTGAAAATATTAAGCCCGTATACGTGTTTGACGGCAAGCCTCCTGTGTTAAAGTCCTCGACCCTTGAAGCGCGAAAAGAGCGGAAAATGCGCGCGCGCAGAGAATATGAAACTGCACTTGAAAAAGGAGACTTTGAAATGGCAAAGTCAAAAGCGTCACAAACCGCGCACATGGACGAACGCATTGTTTTAGAGAGTAAAGCCCTTCTTGAAGCTCTGGGCATTCCTAGTATTCAAGCACCATCAGAAGGTGAAGCACAATCCGCATACCTCGTGCAAAAAGGTTTGTGTTATGCTACTGCAAGCCAGGATTATGACTCACTCTTGTTTGGCACACCACTTCTTGTGCGAAACATTAACACAAGCGGCAAACGAAAACTGCCCAAAAAAAACGCGTACGTTCAAATAACGCCCGAAGAAGTTAAGCTCTCGTACGTGCTCAATAAATTAGGTATTGACCGTGACCAGCTTATTCTTGTTGGTATGCTCTGTGGTACTGATTTTAATGAAGGTGTGCGCGGAATTGGTCCAAAAACCGCGATAAAAAAAGTCAAAGAACACAAAACGTTTGATGCGCTCAAAAAAGCACTTGATTGGAATGAGCCCTATCTAGAGGAGGTGTTTAGTCTTTTTAAAAACCCCAGCGTCACGCAAACAAAAGAAATCACGTTTTCAAAACCAAATGAAGATGTTGTAAAAACCATTCTTGTTGACAAACACGAATTTTCAGAAGAACGAATTAATGCAACACTCACCAAGCTAAGAGAACAAAAACAATCCCAAAGCCAAACCAACCTGTTTAATTATTAGGCGGGCGTAGCATGTCATCAACCACTTTCTTCACTGGTTCGCGAAGCGCATTACCAAACGCGATGCCAACTGCAATTGCAAGCCCAACGCTTAGCCCTGCTGCAAGAAACTTGAAAGTCTCAACAAGAATTTCTGTATTAACAAACCCAAATTTTGGCAGTGCAAGCACAAGCGCGAAATACAAAATAACAAAATACACTATCCTGCTGCCAATCGCGCCAAACAACATGTTTGATTCTTCAATCTTTTCTTGCACGCGATGACCAATAATAAGTGCAGCACCAATCATAGCTCCGCCAAGCACCCACTCCTGCAATGAACTGAGAACGCGCTGAAGCATGCCTGCAATGAATTCAAGACTCAACACTTTTGCTGCTTCACTCAAAAACACGAGAAGCACGTACCACTTAATTGCCTGACTAATAATAGTGACAAGGCGCAAGCCGTATAACGCTTTGTCAATACGATACTTTTTCTCCCACGTGTCCAGTTTTATTTCTAAGAGCACACGCATAATCACTTTTTCAACAATAACTGCAGTAATCCAGCCGAGGAGCAGAATAATTGATGCAGAAAGAAGTAAGGGCACTGCAGTTGCAGTTGACTGAACAAGCCAATTGATAATAAGCGTGAGCGGTTCAACAATAGGCAATGAGGTAATATTGGTTACCATTTGGTGTCTTGTTTTAATCATGCGCGCCCAAAATTAATAAACATTGCGAGAATCACGACAAAAACATTTTAGTATGGTACGTTTGTGTGTTTGCGCTATGACCTGTTCTTGCGCCAAGAAAGGCATTGTGTGTGTGTGCGAACCCCTTTGTGCTGAGCACTTTTTTCTTGACATAGAATCGCGCGTGCTCAACACCATCAAAACACACCGCCTTATCACACGAAAAGACAACGTGCTTGTCGCAGTTTCTGGGGGAAAAGATTCTATGGTACTTATCCATATTCTTGCAAAACACTTCAAAGACCAAATATTTGCCCTTATTATTGATGAAGGAATTATGGGGTATCGTGACTGCAGTATTGAAGGATTTCTCAAACTCGCGCCTGAACTGGGTATTCCTTATGAAATTGTTCATGCCCGCGACCAAATGGGTGTGACAAGCGATGAGCTTGCAAAGCACATTTCTGGCTCAAACTGCCAAGCCTGCGGCGTTGTGCGCAGATACGTGCTCAACACCTACGCGCGAACGCATGGTTTTTCAAAAGTTGCAACAGGCCACAATCGTGATGATGAAGCGCAATCTGCGCTCATGAATCTGGTAATGGGTGATGTCTCGCGCCAAGCACGCGCCGGCTACACAACAGGAAGAGTTGCACACAAACACTTTGTTGAACGAATCAAACCGCTTCGTGACGTAAGCGAGCGCGAAACCGCGCGTTTTGTTATGCAAAAAAAGTGGCCGGTACACCCCTGCGCGTGTCCATACTCTGTTGGTGCATTTCGAAAGTTTGTCCAACAAGCACTTGACACCTATGAATCTCATGAATCGCGCGCAAAGCAAAACCTGCTTGAATCCTTTGATACCCTCTCAGCGCGTCTCAAAACCTTTCCAAGCGCTCAAAAACCCTTGCATGAGTGCACAACGTGCGGAGAACCCACTTCTGATGTGGTGTGCAAGGCGTGTAAGATACTCTTAAAAATAGCAAAGCGCACAAAATGAGCTATGGGTGCGCATAATAATAAAGAACTCAAAGCAGACGACTTGGTTAAGCACGGTTTGGTTTCTCTCGAGCTTAAAACAGATAACCGCCTCCACTTTAAAGTTGATTCAAATGAAGAGTATTCAGTCTTTTTTGACCGAAAAACCCTGAGCTGGAATTGTGATTGCCGATATTTTAGCATCAAAGAACGCATGTGCTCCCACATTCTAGCAGCAAAACAGTTCTATGAATCGCGTATCAAAAACAAATCGGAAAAAGAATTAGAACGCGTCAAATTTGCCGTTAAAGAATTGAAACTCACAAAGGAAACAAAGAAATCAAAAGACTTGCTTATGCTTATTAAGAGTTATGAACGGGATGCCCAGCACTTTTTTGACAAAAAAGAGTATCTTGAATGTTTTGAACTGTGCAGCTATGTGTTTGGGCTTCTTGATTCTGCAGCAAGTCTTGGCTTTATTGACCCTGGTGATGCACGCAAGCACTATAAAATAGAGCAGGATGACTGATTGTCTAAAACTTTAAAAATAGTAACGCGTTGAAGTTCAACATTCTGGGGCCCGTGGTCTAGCGGTTATGACGACGCCTTCACACGGCGTAGGTCGCAGGTTCGATTCCTGCCGGGCCCATGTTGTTTGTTTTTATTTTAACCGCACCAATTCTCTGAGCTTCTGCTTGTAATTGTCAAGGATGTGTACAAATCGTTCTTTTTCATCCTCGTGATGCGGTGAAAGCATGAATACATTTCTTTCTGCTTCCGTTATGAGCCGGTTGACCATTTCAACGGTTCCTGCGTCAAATGTTACTGTTCCTGATACCCTGCTCAATGCTTTAATAAGTTCTTTTAACCCTTCCAGTTGCTCAAGTGATTGTTTCATAAGAAGCTTGTCTCGTTCTTTTAGGTTTTTTTCTAATGTTAGTTTTGCTTCACTTACTTTTCTTTCAAAAAACGCTTTGATTTCATGCGGGTGTTGTGCCATATTTGTTTTATGGTCATCTCTTTTTTATATTCTTTTTTTTTACATAACCATTCTTACCTTTTCAAAAAATAGGTGTGATTGTTTTTCTTTTAGTTTCTTTAACATAGTTATGTTTAAGTATTTAACAATAGTTAATAGCGTAACATGGAACGACTTCCCCAAGAAATTGAAGTATGGTACATTATTCCTGAACTCAGAAAAGAATTTGCTGTTGGTATGAGACGAAGCGGCATGAAGCAAAAAGACATAGCCTCACTTCTCGGCCTTACTGGCGCGGCAGTTTCGCAATACATTTCTCAAAAACGGGCGGGCAAAATCACGTTTTGCGCGCGTGTCAAACAGGAAATAAAAGAATCAGTCCCGCGTATTACTAAAGAAGCTACCAGTGCAAATGAAGAGATACAGCGAATCCTTACACTTATGAGAAATGACAAACATTTGTGTGAAACGCACAAACTGCTTGACCCAAGTATTGATAAGGACTGTAGTATTTGCTTTTCTTAAACACTATGAGCATCTATCTTGACTCAGGCGCTTCAACACGCCTTGATCCCGACGTGCGTGCTGCAATCAAACCCTATTTTAGTGACCACTACGCAAACGCAGCGTCACTCCACAAAGAAGGACAAATCGCGCACAGCGCAGTTGAAAAAGCACGAGAAACCATTGCAAAAAGCATTGGTGCAAAGTCTCATGAAATCGTGTTCACGTCAGGAGGCACAGAATCAAATAATTTCGCGCTCAAAGGCGTGGGGTTTGCAAACAAAACAAATCGGAATCATATTATCATATCTTCTGTTGAACACGAGTGCGTGCTTAATGCCGCGCGATTTCTTGAGCGGCAAGGATTTAAAGTAACCGCACTGCCCGTGGATAAACAGGGATTTGTTTCTTTTGATGCACTCAAAAAAACACTTTCAAAACAAACCCTCCTTGTTTCGATTATTCATGGCAACAATGAAGTTGGTACCATTAATGATTTAGAAAAAATCGGCGCACTCGTAAAAGAACATGGCGCGCTTTTTCATACTGATGCGTGCCAAAGCTATACAAAAGTACCGGTCAATGTTGATATGATGAATCTTGATCTTGTTTCAATTAACGCGCACAAAATTCATGGGCCAAAAGGAGTTGGCGCGCTCTACATTCGAGGCGGAACAGCAATTGAACCATTGCTGCACGGTGGCGGCCAAGAACGGGGTTTTCGTTCAGGAACGCTCAACATTCCTGGTATTGTTGGTTTTGGAATGGCAGTTGAAGCTATAAAACACCAAGACTTTTTGCGCATGGCAAAACTGCGCGACCTGCTTATTGACGAACTGCTTTCAATTTCTGGGGCCCGCCTTAATGGACCGCGCGAAAACCGCTTGTGTAATAATGTGAATATTTCGTTTAAGGCAGTTGATGGAAATTCGCTTCTTCTCCAACTCAGTGACCAGGGAATTATGGTCTCAACGGGTTCAGCGTGTTCGTCAGAAAAAATGCACGAAAGTCATGTTCTTAATGCAATGCGCGTTCCAAAACAACACATCACCAGCGCAATTCGTTTTTCTCTTGGAAAATACACCACAAAAGCAGAGATTGAGCAGACAATTCGCACGATAAAAAAGCTTATTAAGCATATGCGCGAGGTGAAGTAGTAATGGAAACACAAGAAGAACTCAAAGAAGTCACTAAAGACCTGATTATTGGTGAGGTCATTATGAAACGGCCTGACTTGGCTGAAGTGTTCTTTAAATATGGCATACACTGCGTAGGGTGTGGTGCTGCGTTTTATGACACAATTGAGCAAGGCTGCAGCATTCATGGCATTGAGCCCGAAACTGTGGTAAAAGACTTGAATGCATTCTTAACAGAAAACCCTACCACGAATTAATCGCTTTTTCAGCGCTTTTAACCCATTCTTCAATGATTCCAAGCGTTTTCTTCTTCAAAATGCTTTTGTCAATTGGCGCGTACACAAACACGTAGCCCCCTGTTTTCAAATTCACTTGCCCGCGTTTAACCAGTTCTTTTCCTACTAGTGATTTGATAACTTTTTGAATGGTTGTCCGCTCCTTTTTCATAGCAGTAGAAATCTCAACAATGCGCATGTTCTTGTTTTTTTCAAGCAAAAACATGAGTACTGCGTATTCAGTTTTTTTCAAACCAAAACCGCATCGAACAATCTCTTCAAGTTCAACATTGGTACACGCAAAATTGATAATCATGGTTATTTCTTCTCAAGGCAGTTAGTGCTTATTAATGATGGCATTTGTGTGATTACGCAATTGCGTCTTCAATCTTTTTTTGCAGCATGGCTTGTGGCATGAACCCCATAAAGCGCTTTGCTTCCGCACCTTTCTTGAACACAAGAATAGTTGGAATGCTCATAACACCAAACATTTGACCCAGTGTTGGCTCTTTATCAACATTAATCTTAACAAATTTGACGTTCTTCATTTTCGCGCTCAAATCCTCAAATACAGGCGCAAGCATTCTACATGGCGCGCACCAATCTGCCCAAAAATCTGCAATAACAGGAACGGAACTTTTTAGCACTTCATCGTTAAAATTGTCTTTTGTTACATGAATAATACTCATAATAATCACCTACTATGTGTGAAGAAAAACATGCAGTATTATAAGCCTAATGGTGAACTGCAAAAACTGTGGTTGATTTTTTCACTACTCTTTTTGCAGCCCATGCAGGTTACTTTCAACTCCTGTTGTGTCTTGCAGTTGTGCGCTAATAAGACTTAACAATATGAGTGTTGCGCCAAGCTTTTTTGAAACAGCATCACTCTGCGGGTGGCTTGTGAGGCGTGTTTTTTCTGCAAGCAAATCTCTAAGAATTTCTCGCAGCGTATGCGTGTCATCCACACGAAGCGCGTCAGCAAGCTGAAACACGGTTTTTTCCCAGTTCATACCTGTTTTTTACGCGCCGCGTGCTTAAACCTTTTATTCTCACATCATCTGGGCATAGGTATGGAGGAGTATATATTTTTGTTTGACTTTGATGGCACGCTTATAAAAAGTACCAATACGGTTCTTACGCTCTGGAAAAACCTTGCACAAGAATTTGGTTTTTTAGTCACAAAAGCAAGGCTTCGAAAAAAACTCAGCTCAGACTGGCAGACTATGCTCAAAAAAGAATTTCGCCAAGACTGGAAAGAACACCTGCTTCTTCTTAAACGTCACTTTGACTGGTATCAAGAGCAACTCAAAACCAAACCGCTCATCCCGGAACTCGTTTCTTTTCTAAGAACACACCGCTTTGGCATTATCTCCTCATCTTTTCAAACTATTATACAACATAAAATAAAAGAGTACGCGCTTGCGCCTGAATTTGTATACACTTCTGATTCGCTCCATTCATCTTCTAAAGAGCGTTTGCTTGCACATGCAATTAAGAAAAACAAGCTTGATGTGAAACGCTGCGTGTATGTGTGTGATATGAAACAAGACATTAGCGGCGCAAAAGCGCACAACATCAAAACAATTGGCGTTCTCTGGGGGTTTCACACAAAAAATATGCTCAAAAATGCTGATATGCTTGCACACACCCCCACTCAGCTTATCAGTATGCTCAGGCGAGTTCAACAATCTTAAATACAATGCGCGCTCTGTAAAATGCCATGGGCGACGAGTGGCACACGCTTTCTGCAAAAAAAACTCTTTTGCGGCTCAAATCAAGCGAAGACGGCTTATCTGAGAATGAAGCAAAAGCGCGGCTTGAACACTATGGCCCAAACGAGCTTGTTGAAAAAGGCGGAGTCTCACCTTTTCGCGTATTGCTCAACCAGTTTAAAGGCATTATGATTCTCATCCTTTTTTTTGCTGCCTTTGTTTCAGCAGTGCTTGGCGAGTTTATTGATTCCTTGTTTATTGTTGCAATTATCATCCTCAACGCAGTGCTTGGTTTTGTTCAGGAATATCGCGCTGAGCGCGCGCTTGAAGCACTTAAAAAACTAACAACTCCCCAAGCGCAAGTTATTCGGGATGGGGTGAATAAAGAAGTGCTTGCCCGCGAACTTGTTGTTGGTGATATTATTGTTCTTGATGAAGGAAAAAAGATTCCTGCAGACGCGCGTCTTATCCGCGCGTCAAGCCTGCGCATTGATGAGAGCATGCTTACGGGAGAATCAACAGCAACCCAAAAACAAATTGCACCCCTTAAATCAGGTATTCCCTCAACTGATATGACCAATCGCGTGTTTATGGGAACGCTTGTTACCGCAGGAAACGCGCTTGCTGTTGTTACTGAAACCGGCATGGGCACGAGTATGGGAAAAATTACTGAACTTGTGCAAAGCGCGCAAACACAACCAACCCTTCTTCAGATACGCCTTGACAAGCTCGCAAAAATTCTTGCTCTTTTTGTTGTTCTTATTAGTGCGTTCACGTTCGTGCTTGGCATGCTCTCAGGCCAAGACCTTGTTGAAATGTTTCTTGTTACCGTAAGCCTTGCGGTTTCTGCCGTGCCCGAAGGGCTTCCTGCTATTATTACGGTAACCCTTGCCCTTGGCGTGCAACGCATGGCGCGAAAAGATGCGCTCGTGCGCAGGCTTCCTGCTGTTGAATCATTAGGAAGCGCAAACATCATTTGCACTGACAAAACTGGAACACTCACAAAAAACCAAATGACCGTTCGCGAATACGCATTCGCGCACACGTCTCCTATTTCTGTTACCGGCCTTGGCTACGAACCAAAAGGTGAGTTTTTCTCCAAAAAGAACGTAGTTTCAGCAAAAAATCCGCTTCTTCGAGAAGCACTTATTAGCGGCGTGCTCTGCAATAATTCATCATTACAAACAGTTGACCATTCTTGGGACATTCTTGGTGACCATACTGAAGGCGCGCTTCTTGTTGCTGCACGAAAAGCAGGCATTTCTCATGAGAAACTCAAAGAAGACTACACATTTTTCAAAGAATTTCCCTTCACATCTGAGCGAAAACGCATGAGCATCGTGTTTAAAACAAAAAACAAATACCGTGCATACGTAAAAGGCGCGCCTGAACTCCTTCTTGACCAATGCGTTTATTATTATGACGGCAAACAGCGAAAAAAACTCACCAAAAAAGAACGTGACCGCATCCTCACGCAAGCAGGAACCATGGCTGACCGTGCACTACGAGTCCTGCTTCTTGCGCGCAACGACGTTACCAAAAATGTCAATGAAAAAAGCGCTGAGACTAATCTTACCTTTATTGCGCTTGTTGGCATGATTGACCCGCCACGAGAAGAGGTCAAAGAATCAATTATGCGCGCGCGCAATGCGGGGATTCGAACAATCATGATAACTGGAGACCATGCAAACACGGCACGTGCCATTGCAAAAGAAGTGGGACTTGTTGAAGGCGATGTTGTTGCTATTACTGGAAGCGAACTTGACATCATGCACGACGACGAGCTTATGCGAAGAATTGAAAAAGTAAGCGTGTTTGCACGCGTTTCGCCTGAACATAAAGTACGCATCCTCCAAATACTCATGCGCGATGAAAACAATTTTGTTGCAATGACTGGGGATGGCGTTAATGATGCTCCTGCAATCAAAAGTTCGCATATTGGCATTTCTATGGGTCTTCGCGGCACTGATGTTGCAAAAGAAAGCTCAGACATTATTCTTCTTGATGACAATTATGCAACCATTGTAAGCGCGGTTGAAGAAGGCCGCAACATTTACGAGAACATCACTAAATTTGTGCGATTCCTTTTATCGGTTAATTTCTCAGAATTATTCCTTGTCGGGATTGCAGCTATTGCAGGGTTTCCGCTTCCTCTTCTTGCGCTCCAAATTTTATGGCTTAACATAGTGACTGATGGTCTTCCTGCGCTTGCCCTTGGCGTTGACACATTTCATGAGGATGTTATGAAGCGCCCGCCACGAAAACCAAAAGAAGGTATGATACATCGCATGCTTTTCTACGCGCTTGTTGGCGGCATTTTTGCATTTGGAACAGAACTCCTTGTATTCCTGCTTCACCTGGAAAATATTGACCTTGCGCGAACAATGGTGTTTAGCGTTGCAGTTGTGTTTGAACTTGCCTTTGTGTTTAGTTCGCGAACCCTTACAAAAAGCATGTTTCGCGGATTATTCAAGAACTGGTATTTGCTTCTTGCCGTGCTCTTTTCATTTGCACTCCAGCTCTTTGCAATCTACACAGGTTTTATGAATTCACTTCTTTCAACTGTTCCTCTTTCACTGATGCACTGGGTTGAAGTGTTTGCTATTGCCATTTCAGGCGTCATCATTGTTGATGTTATCAAAGTGCTTGTCTACCACGTAATTAAAAAAGACGTGTGAGGACACAATCCTTTTATTCTTTAAACAAGTCTGTTACCACTATGAAACGATTGCTCGCGCTCATGGTGCTTGGCGGAATCTTCTTTAGCTCTGCACACGCACTCGCTGTTTCAGTTGTAGACCCTACAACGTACCCGCTTACCTCAAACCAGCCGTTCAGTATCACGGTCAAAGTCTTTAATGATGGTGTGACAAAACTTGAAGACTACTCAGTTGGAATCCAGTCTGAATACCCCTACAAGTCGCTTGCAGGAGAAGTGTACACCCAAAAAATAGGTGACATCAATGGAAAAGAAACCATACTCAAAACATTTCGCTTTCTTACCTATGACAATGTAATTGAAGGCTCCTACCCGCTTAAAGTATTCACTTGCACTGGCCAGTGCGGGGCCAAATCATTTGCAGTACAAAATCTTCAATTTAGCGGAAGCGCAAATATCCAGATATCTCAATACTCATTTAACACATCAGAACTCGCGCCAGGAGAGGTAGCACAGCTCACTATCCAACTCAAAAATTATGGTCTTGGCCTTGCAAGTGATGGGATTATCAATCTCACTAACGTTGTTTCTTCATACACACCGTTTATTTTTCTTGACAAACCAAGCGCGTACTATATTGGTGATATTGCGGTTAATCAAACAAAAAACGTGACGTTTCTTGTACGCGTTAATGACAACATCACCAAAGGAGTGTATGCAATGCCCGTACAAATAAACTATGATAACATCGCCCACGATCTTGCAAATGTTCAGTTCGAGATTGTTTCAAAAGCAAATCTTGAAATTTTTAAAATTGAAACAGAACCTCTTCAGCCCGTGCGAGGCTCTGAATTTACTGTACTCATCTCAATTGAAAACATAGGAAAAGGAGAAGCAACCTCAACACGCATCTCGCTTGAAGGAGACTACATTGGAGAACGCGTTTCTTTTATTGGCTCGCTTGATGAACATGAAGATGATATTGGTTTGCTTCGCATATTCTCACTTTCTGGAGAACAACTTACTGCAACTCTTACCTATACTGATGACCTTGGTACGCATACGATTACACAGCCTATAACCCTTACTCTTGGTCCTGCTCCCCCACTAAGCATCACACCCTTCATACTTGGCGTGTTCGCACTTGCTGGCGTGCTCGCGTACATGTTTAGAAAACGGATTTTTAAAAAAAAGCAGTAGAACGCGTTTTTTTTCGCACACTTTTTAAGTTCAGAGACACACAAAAGAAGATATGAACGTATATGAAAGCCTTTTTGAAAGTGTGCGAAGAGTTGCAAAAAACCTTTGGCTTGGCCCGCTTTTTTTGCTTTCAGACTTTTTTTCAGGCATAGTCCTTATTGTTTTGATTATGCTCATTTTTGGTCAGAGAATAAATGCACTGACTAGTGCGGGAATTGGTGTTGGTGAAGCAGTGCGAAGCGCGCTTGTTGAAAATGTGCTTGGTAGCGTTATTGTATTTGGCGGTGTGATTATTGCACTTGGATTTTTTGAATCAGTAAAGCGTGCATTAAGCATTCGTGTTGCGCAAAAAAAGCGCCTTGATATTCGAAAAGCATTGTATCGTGCAAAAGAAACATGGGCGCGCATTACGGGCATTATTATCTTTAACAGCATCCTTATGATTGGAGCAGCGGTGTTTTCTGTGGTAAGCAATTTTAATTTCCTGATAGTTATTTTTTCTATTATATTTTCGTTTCTTGTTGCGCTTTTTACCCAGTACAATATGTATCTGGTTTTTGTAACAAACAAGAGTATTATTGGCGCGATTATTGGAGGAGTCAGGCTCGTGGTTCGACGCCCTCTTGAGAGTATTGTGATTGCGCTTGTGTTAAGCATTGTTAGCGGAACCCTTGGGCTTGTGTTTGCAAAAAATTTGATTGCACAGTTTGTTCTTGGCTCTCTGGTGTTTGCGCCAATCACAACAGTCTACGTGTTTCTTAATGTATTAGAAATGAAAAAGGATAGTGCATAAGAATCACGCAACACGATACACCCATACTGTCTGGCAGGTATCAGAAAACGTTGCAACTTTATGTAAATAATCGCGCGCGTCAAAAAAGCTTTGATTACGCACGTAATCTGGTTCAATCACTTGAGACGTGCCAAACACAAATGAAATATTTTTTAGTCTAATGTCTGAGTCAAACTCATGCTCCCATGACATCCACCACGTTTCAGTAATGTCACCATAATATGCAACAAGAGGCCAGAACGGGCTCATCACCGCGCCACCCTGTTCTCCAACAAAATGTGATGCCTCAACAATTGGCTCCATCCCGCACATTGCCTGAAGTCCTGCCATGCGCGGAACAAATGTGCTAAACAGGATAAGACCGCATACCACACTTAACCCAATAAGCCAGTACGAAAAGCGAATTTGGCTAAACCATTCTGATACATCACGAAGCAGGATACTACCCATAATAACAATTGGAAAAAATAACGGCCACAAGTACCGAATTTCTTTATGGCGCAATACTGCGTGAAAATACACTACGTATCCGATAAAATAACCACTTAAAATAAGAAGCACCCACGCCTGATTTTTATAGCGTTTCACAAGCTTCTTGAGCACGGGTTGCTTGAGGGTGACTACACTGGAGAGAAGCACAAGCAGGAACACACCAAGCACGTAGGGAATTGCAAATAATCCAATACCATAGAGCAGAGAAAACATTACAACTCCATACATCACATAATACGTTACTTCAGTATCATATTCATTTCCGGCAATAATTGCATGACCACGCTCAAATGAATGGAACATGTTTCCATATTCAACTGCGTTGAATATGAGCCACGGACTCATAATAAGAATCCAAAGCATGATACTGCTATAGATACGAGTATCACTAAGTGATTTTTTGAGACCTTTTTTTGTCCAGGGTTTGTGCGAAACAAATTGCACAAATACAAAAAGCGGGAGCAATGCAAGGTACACGTAGCGCGCAAGTGCTGCGAGCGCAGCAAAGATGAATGCAAGCGCAGTGTTCTTTGTCTTTGCAAAAAGTCCGCGCCTAAGAAACAAAACACCAAGCATTGCAAGCGCGCTTGACATGATACCGGTATAAAATCGCGGACTCCACTCAAAGTGATACGGATTAAAAAGTGTGAGCACGGTTGCAAATAACCCTACCTTTTTGCCAAACCATTCTTTGCTAACAACATACACAAGTGTGATAAAGAGGGCTGAAAACAACACTGGAATAATACGTGCAAGAGATTCGTTTACACCAAACCCACCAAACACGACACTAATAAGCGCGGCAAGAAGCGGTGGGCGAAATTCTTCAAAATACCCGCCTCCTCCAAGAAAGTATTGTGCATTAAGCAGATATACCGCTGCATCCCACTGCACGTACGGGTAAAAAAATAACATGAGCGAGCGAGAAAAAAGTGCAATCAAAAACACTAATCCAATATCACCATACTTTTTTACAACACGCACTGCCCATTCCATGTTTATCCTATAATGGCACAAGAAATATTTATAATGCTTTATTTGTGCTTAATACTGTTTACATGAAATATTCTCTTGTTATTCCTGCATATAATGAAGAACGCCGTATCACTGACTCACTGCACGCGCTTGACTCATACTTTTCAAAACACGCAAAAAACCAGTACGAAATCATTGTTGTTGACGACGGCTCAAAAGACAAAACATTTTCCCTTCTCAAACACGAAAAACAACACATTCCCTCACTGGTGATTGTGCACCACAAAACAAATCAGGGCAAAGGAAGTGCAATTGAAGCAGGAGTTTCGCACGCGCGCGCAGAGCGCATTGCGTTTTGCGATGCTGATTTATCAACACCGCCGTCTGACATTCTCAAACTCCTCAACGCGCTTGACACAGTTGATATTGCTATTGCATCACGCTACTTGCCGTTATCAACAGCAGATATCCCTTTTTTTCGAAAAGTTCTGAGCAGAATCTATAACTTGCTTACCCGCATTCTTTTTGCGCATGCTATGCATGACACGCAGTGCGGATTTAAAGCATTCAAAAAAGAGGTGAGACCTGTTATGAACCGTATTACGAGCCACCACTTTGTATTTGACCTTGACTTTCTTATGCGCGCACGAAGCGCAGGATTTTCCATCCGTGAAATCCCTGTGCACTGGACATATGAAGAAGGCACCACACTCAAAAGCAGCACGCCGCTTCACATGCTCTTTGAAGTTCTCAAACTTCGAGTTCGCTACACACTCAAACCGCTCACTAAAAAATAGGGGAAAAGCGGACATTCATGCTCATGCGTCTTAAATATGCAGAATGAGTTCATAGAACTATGCACAACCGTTCCCTCGGCCAACTCTATGGGCTTATCATGGACAAAGGAAAAATACAGAAAACAAAAATCTCTTTTAGCACCACACGCCCCTTTGAAGCACGTGTCTATGTAACCCTTATGCAAACGCTCCTGCGCGTTCCAATAAACTCGTTTACTATTTACCTTGAAGATGTTCGGTATGGCAGCGAAGAACGTGCCTTCAATGACTTTGCAGAATACCTTCCTGAACTCCTGCAGTCCGAACCGCGCATCTTTTACCATCCATTCAAAAACAAACCACGCCTCACCATTATCTACCATGATGAAAACGTCACAAAACTTATTTCTTCTTTTCTCAAGCATGTTCAAATCCTGCAAAAAAATAATGAATTCTCACAAGGATTTCTTGATGCGATACTCACTCATGCTCACTTTGATACGCACACGTTCACGCTTAATGTTGGATACAATGAAATAACCCCCTACCTCATAAACAGTCTTGAAGTGCTGCACGTTGCATATGAACAAGAAGCGCATCAAGTTATCATCCATGACCTGTATGACTTGCATGAGATATCTTCATTTTCAGAGCTTTCAAAAGAACTACTTGCCCCCTATCTTATAGCATAACTCTTTTTAGGACAAAATACCTGTAGTACTTGCATGGAGGGGGGCATGCTTCTTGAGAAATTACTTTTAGAAGGAGCAATCAGAACAAAACGCGTCAAAACCGCATTCGAGCGCGTCGACCGAAAAAAGTTTGTTCCTCCTGCATACAAGGATTTTGCCTATCTTGACACGCCTGTTCCCATCAGTTTTGACCAAACCATTTCTGCACCGCACATTGTTGCAGTTATGACTGAATACCTTAGGGTAAAACCCGGAAACACAATTCTTGAAGTTGGTGCGGGTAGCGGATATCAAAGTGCTATACTGCTCCATCTTCTCAAAGGAAAAGGAAACCTGTACGCGCTTGAACGAATAAAAGAGCTTGCAAAAATGGCACGCAAAAACCTTACGACCCAGCCTTATCAAAACGTGTCTGTTATCACGGGTGATGGAAGCAAAGGCTTAGAAAAACACGCACCATTTGACCGCATTATAGTGTGCGCTTCTGCAAAAAAAGTTCCCCCAAAGCTTATACAACAACTTGCTGTTGGAGGCATACTCGTGATGCCGCTTGGAAACGAGCTTAAAGTATACACAAAACACGCAAAAAAAGACATTCATGAAAAGACCGTTGGTTTTGTGAGCTTTGTGCCGCTTGTTGAAAAAGAATAACATGTGTGTTGTGTCAGATACCTTCTTAATCATCACAGTTCAGTTGGTGTCCACATCATCACCCACACCACACCTGTTTACGCTCTCGCGTAATCTTTATTAAGATTCTCACCCATATTCAACTCTATGCGTATGAGTCCTAAACACATTTTTATCTCACTTTTCACTATGTTTTCAGTATCTCCCGTGTTTGCGCAGTTGGAGGGTTCGGGGTTGTTTGGTGGGTTGAGTGTTGTGGGTGGTGTTGTTGGTGGGTTGATTGGTGTGTTGCAGGAGTCGTCAAATATTTTGACGGTTGCGCGCGTGTTTTCGTTTGTGATTCTTATTGCGGTTACGGGTGCTGCGGCGCGTTCGATGAGCGCGTCTCGTCGTGGTCAGGGTTTGGATAGGGCTGCTGCGGTTTTTGGTGTTGTGGTGGCGGTTGCGACTCAGGTTTTGGCGCCGCCCGTGTATCATTTGTTGTTTATGGTGGTTGCGGCGGTGTTGGGTGAGTTGATTCTTTTGGTTGTTGTTGTGGTGTATGTTAGGACGTATTTTTCTGGTGGTGGTCAGCGGGTGTCTAGTGCGCCGATGCAGGTGTTGACGGGTTTTGCTGCGCTGGGTGCGGGTTCTTTGTTTTTTTTGTTAACCGCGCTTAATTTTGAGTATTTGATGGGTGTTGTTTCGCAGTCTCTTGGTTGGACTGCGGGTGGTGCGTGGTTTATTACGAGTCTTGCGGGTTGGTTGGCGCTTCCTAATGTGGTGGTTATT